>JAYEGO010000403.1:0-2590 GCA_034659155.1 Bacteroidota bacterium
GCTATTATTCAGTATTCCTGGAAGATCCACAGGTTAAGGTAGAGTTAACTACTTCGCCCAGAACGGGTTTTCATAGGTATATTTTCAGGGAGGTAAAAAACCCTACAATTGTATTTGACCTGGGATTTAGCATCAATTGGGATCAGGCAATAGAAGCTTCTTTGAGGGTTCATGAAGATGGTTTGATTACTGGCTATAGAAGATCTAAAGGCTGGGCTCGTGACCAGATAGTTTATTTTGCAGCTATGTTTGACCAGCCTGTGATGGCCTATGATTTGATTGAAAGTGGAATGAATAGTGACATGCAGGAAGTAAAGGATAAGGTTGTTCAGGGAATCTTTCAGTTTTCAGCAGATACTATTCAGTTAAAAGTGGGCCTTTCTTCTGCCAGTATAGATGGGGCTATTAGAAGCCTGAAAGAGGAAATCCCTCATTGGAGTTTTAATGAGGTAAAGATGAAAACTCAAAAAAGATGGGAAAAGGAACTTTCAAAATTTAAAATACAAACTTCAAATTATGAGGATAAGGTGATTTTTTATACCTCTTTCTATCATACTATGATGGCTCCTGCTTTATTTTCAGATTTGAACGGCGAGTACCATGGTCAGGAAGGTAAAGTGAATTCAATCAAGGCCAGGAAACAATACACAATATTTTCACTTTGGGATACGTTTCGCGCAGCTCATCCTCTATATACCCTGGTATTTCCTGAACTGGTTCCTGATCTGATTAATTCAATCTTGTCTTTTTACAAAGAGTCTGGACTATTGCCGGTTTGGGAGCTGATGGGTAATGAAACGAATACAATGATTGGTTATCATAGTATTCCGGTAATAGTGGATGCTTTTATGAAAGGATTTGTGGACTTTGATCCGGAGATTGCTTTTCAGGCTATGAAAAAATCTGCAATGCAAGACAGGGAGGGACTAATTTATTACAGAGATATGGGATATATTCCTGCTGATCTTGAGAATGAATCTGTTTCAAAGGCTCTTGAATATGCTTTTGATGACTGGTGTATTGCTGCTATGGCAAATAAATTAGGGAAGAAAGAAGAATTTGAGATTTTCAGCTTAAGAGCAAAGAATTACAGGTATCATTTTGATAGGGAGACTGGATTTATGAGAGGGAAACTAAAAAATGGGGAATGGAAAGAACCATTTGACCCCTTGTATTCTGAACACAGGTTTGATGAATATACTGAAGGAAATGCATGGCAATATTCATGGTTTGTACCACATGATGTATCCGGATTAATATCATTGATGGATGGGAATGAGAAATTTATTGCAAAACTTGATTCGCTATTTGATCACAAGGAAGAGGTGCATGGTGAGCTTGCTTCTTCTGATATTTCAGGCTTGATAGGCCAGTATGCCCATGGTAATGAACCAAGCCATCATATTGCATATTTATATTCTTATGCAGGTGCTCCATGGAAAACTCAAGCTATAGTCAGGAAAATACTGGATGAACTATATTCTGCCGGGACTGATGGCTTAAGTGGGAATGAAGATTGTGGACAAATGTCAGCCTGGTATATAATGAGTTCAATTGGTTTCTATCCGGTAAATCCTGCACAGGGTATTTATGTACTGGGAAGTCCAAAATTTGATGAGGTTATCATAAATACTGCATCAGGGGAAGAATTTAAAATATCAGTCTTGAATAACAATAGTAAAAATATTTATATCCAGGCAGCTTTTCTGAATGGAGAAGAACTTAAAAGAAGTTATATTACTCATAAAGAGCTGCTGAATGGAGGTGAATTGAAAATTGAGATGGGGAAGGAGCCAAATAAAAAGTTATGGAGTATGCAGGAGTCAGTTCCTCCTTCTTCGTTTGACTTATTCATATTTTAACGATTCAGCAGGATTTGCACTGGCTGCTTTTAGTGCATGGACACTAATTGTAAATATGGCAATAAACAGGGCTATTAAACCTGAAAGCAGAAAAATCCAGATATTAATACTTGCTTGGTAGGCAAAGTTTAATAACCACTTATTCATAAAAATCCAGGCTACAGGAACAACCAGGATAAATGCAATAATTACAAGTTTTGCGATGTAGTTTCTGAAAGCATAATTCCATTGAGAACTGCCAGTGCCTTTTTAGGATCGCCTTTAATGACAGGGATACCAAAAAAGTCAAAAAAATTAGAGTCTACAGCGCAAGCATGTTCCTCCTTAAAGACTTTATCATCAATAGTAACAATAAACTCGCCTCCCGCATTAACGATTCTTGTACTTTCTTCAACTTCAGGTATATCGCTAACAAAAACATGTGCATAAGAATGTGGTATTATTGCATAGGAAACTATATTTTCAGGATATATCCTGTCAAGGACTACCCGGTATATATCATCATTATTTTCAAAAAATTGATCATAAGAAAGATCATCCTGAACATCCAGAATTATGAGAAAAGAACAAGCTATCCCAATTGACAGGCCAAGAATATTGATAATTGAAAAAAGCTTGTTTCTGAGAATATTCCTGAAGGCTATAACAAAATAATTCTTTAACATAACAATTAACTTTTGTTAATTAATGTAGGAATAAAAGCAGGCAGGGGGTTGGCTGTAAATATA
>JAYEGO010000404.1:0-2586 GCA_034659155.1 Bacteroidota bacterium
GATGGAATGATGGAATGAATGGTACAATGATTCAATGGTACAATGATTCAATGGTACAATGGTACAATGATGTAATGATGTAATGATATTTTGTTTGAATTTTATACATTCGTAAAAACATTTATTTTATGGAGATAAAAGCATTTCAGGATTATTATCCGGAAGATTTGGCCCACTGCTATGGTTGTGGTAATTTGAATAAGCATGGGCATCAAATTAAGAGTTATTGGGACGGAGACGAAACTATTGCTCATTTTAAACCAGAACCTTATCATACAGCTATACCGGGCTATGTTTATGGTGGTTTGATCGCCTCCCTTATTGATTGCCACAGTACAGGGACTGCTGCCGCTGCAAGGTACAAGGCTGAAAACAGGGAAATGAGTAGTTTACCTGCCATTCGCTTCTTAACAGCCTCTTTAAAAGTGGACTATCTGAAACCCACACCTATTGATACTGTTCTGGAACTCCGCGGAAAAATAAAGGAAATAAAAGGACGGAAGGTAATAGTGGAAGTAAGCCTGACCGCAAAAGGAGTATTATGCGCAAAAGGAGAAGTTATCACCGTTGAAATGCCGGATAAAATGGTGTAAGGCACAGGGCAAGACAAGAATCTCACGCAGATAGCGCTGATTTTCGCAGAAATATTTATGTGAACAATTGATTAATAGAAGTTAAGGGTACAAGCCGATACTGGAAGATTGGAATAATGGAAGATTGGAATAATGGAATATTGTCAATAGCCACCCCTCTTAAAAAAATCAGGAGGGGAATTTAAGTTTTTAGTAAAAGTTAGACTATTAAATTCTCCTCCTTTATTCAAGCCTGCCTGACGGACAGGCAGGGAGGAGTCCCCTGGCTTTCCTGGTCAGGGGGAGGTGGTTCTTCAATATGCTAAATATTACCCGCGGATCAACTTTTAATCAGATATTAAAATATCCATGCATTTCCCCAGAATTATTTTTGGTCAAAATTTTCAATCACTTGATCATAAATTTTGTAAATTGCTATTTGTCCTTAATTCATCGGGAGAAATTCCCGGAAATAGTATATTGAAATATAACAATAAAAACCTATATCATGAAACAACAAGTCAAAACCTCAATTCTTCTTGTTTTCTTTTTCTCACTCATCACTCAACACTCTCTTTGCCCAGGCCCCTCAAAAATTCAATTACCAGGCGGTAGCACGTAATGGAAATGCGATTTTGGAAAATGCATCTTTAGATGTAAAGTTAGAAATCTTGCAGGGAAGTACTACCGGGACAATGGTATGGACAGAGACACAAACAGATGTTACCACTAATGATTATGGTTTATTTAGTATTCAGGCAGGCAGTGAAAATGAAATATCCATTGACTGGAATGACGGACCATATTTCCTGAAGGTGCAGGTAGATATTGGAACCGGTTTTCAGGATTTTGGAAACTCCGAGTTATTATCTGTCCCTTATGCTTTGAATACACAATCTGTATCTTCTCTTGAAAAACTTGATATTCTAGGACCTGCCGATATGGATCCTGACTCTGCTTTGTTTGAAGTAAAAAGAAATGACGGACAAACGATTTTTGCGGTGTATAATTCAGGTGTAAGAATGTTTGTTGAGGAGGGAGAAAGCAAAGGCCGTAGGGGCGGTTTTGCCATAGGTGGCTTTACTCCAGGGAAAGGAGAAACAGGTGAATACTTCCGGGTAACGCCGGATAGTGTTAGAATATACCTGGACACTACCACAGCAAAACGTCCCAAGGGAGGTTTTGCAATTGGAGGCTTTACACCTGGAAAAGATGGAGATGAAGATGGAGACCACTATTTCAATGTTTTCACACAGAGTGAAGCCGGCGTTATAAATCCAAGTCAGCCACGAATATTATGGTATCCAAAAAAAGAAGCTTTTTTAACCGGGAGGGTATTGATTGAAAGCCCTGATAGCGTAGGAACTAATTCCCTGGCCACGGGTTTTGAAAGCAAATCAATAGGAGACTATTCCCAGGCACTTGGGTATAAAGCACGAGCAAAAGGGAACAATTCCACTGCCATTGGGAATAATGCCAATGCCGCAGGAATTGCATCTTATGCTTTTGGGAACTATGCTATGGCACAAGATAGTGGCTCTTATGCAATTGGCAGTGGAGCAACGGCTTCTGGTTTACGTAGTTTTGCTTTAGGCTCAACAGGATTAGACTTGGCAGGAATTGCTATCACTCCCACCATGGCCATTGGCAATTATGCTTATGCCTTTGGTATGGGAAGTGTGGCAAGTGGTCAGGGAGCATTTGCTTTGGGTACCAAAAATAGTGCCATCGGTGATTATTCTATTGCAATGGGCTATAACACCCAGGCAATAGGCGGATATTCTGCAGCCATAGGGCTTAATGCAATAGCTAGTGGAGGAGTATCATTATCCATTGGAAATTCTACCACAGCTAGTGCTGGATCATCAACAGCTTTAGGATTTCGAACAACCGCAAGTGGGGATATTTCAACAGCAACAGGGTATAACACAACAGCAAGCGGAGATTATTCCACAGCAATGGGAACTAGCAATGAAGCAAGTGGGATGATGTCAACAGCAATGGGAGCTGGTAC
>JAYEGO010000405.1:0-2577 GCA_034659155.1 Bacteroidota bacterium
TTTTCAAAACGATGCAAGCATCGGAGTATTATACTCATTTATCCCGATACGCTACACTATCGGGATTCGTTCAACTTACAAATTTCAATGCACTATGTTTTTGAAAATTGAGTTTCACGAATAAAAATTAATAAAAAACAATCCCCGGTATGGTGGTACCAGGGATTGCAATCAACATCTTCAAATAATCCGGTAGGACTGTAAGAAGACTTGGACGTGAAATTACAATTTTTCATAGATAAATCCAATTTTTAGGTTTTTTTTGGGGAAGCAACCATAGTGGGTTTAATAATTGTTCTCTCTCCATTTCTACTCCCGGGTTTTACAGATTAGAATTTGTTGAAAATGCAGTTGCCTGTTTAGCAAAAGCTGGCAACTGCATTATAGAAACAATTGCCACCATTAATTCTAACCTAAAATTAAGCCTATGAAAAAGCTAACTTTTTTTATCGCATTTCTAATCATTACCGGAATGCAATTACTCTCTGCACAAACACAGCAGGTATCCGGTAATGTTACGTCTTCAGAAGATGGACTTCCTCTTCCGGGGGTTACTATTCTGGTAAAAGGAACTACAACTGGAACAGTCACAGATTTTGAAGGTAATTTTTTAATTTCTGTAGATTCAGAATCTACTACCCTTGTTTTTTCATTCATTGGAATGAAGAAACAGGAAGTCCCTTTGAATGGACAATCTATTCTAAACATTGTTATGGATCCTGACAACCTTGGACTCGAGGAGGTCATAGTGGTTGGCTACGGAAGTCAGATTAAGGCGAGTGTAAGTGGCTCGATCACAAAACTGGCAGGAGATGAGATTCAGAATATCCCGGTTGCAACATTTGAATCAGCAATCCAGGGGCGAACATCAGGTGTTTATGTAGCCAACACCAGTGGGAAACTTGGTGAAGGAATGAAAGTAAGAATCAGAGGATCTTCCTCTATTTCTGCAGATAACCAGCCTCTGTATGTAGTGGATGGCCTGGTTATTACCTCACAGAACCAGGGAATTACAAACAATTCTCCAACAAACCCCATGGCTGATATCAACCCCAGTGATATCAAGTCTATCACCATTTTAAAAGACGCTTCAGCTGCGGCCATATATGGTTCCAGGGCATCCAATGGAGTAGTAATCATTACTACAAAAAGAGGAAAGCAGGGGAAAACTAATATTGATATCGGGTACCAGCATGGTATTACCAATCCGGCCAGTACCATGAATTTTATGAACGGTGATCAATATCGCGAATTCTTTACTGAAGTTTTTACCCGCTCCTATGGTGATGAAACAACAGCTTTGGATGTCTTAAACTTATATGTTCCTGGGTTCAGTGATGGCCATAACACCGACTGGCAGTCAGAAGCTTTCCAGCAGGGATTTATTGATCAAATGGATATTTCTGCTTCAGGAGGAAATGAAAAAACCCGCTTCTATACAGGCCTGACCTACAACAATCAGAAAGGGATTTTGTTGGGAAATCGCCTTAAAAGAATCAGTGCAAGGATAAATCTGGACCAGGATGTTTCTGAAAAGCTGAAATTTGGAATGAATATTGGCTTGTCCAGCAGCAAAGGCCGTAGAGTAAGTAATGACAACGCATTTTCAACACCCTTGCAGTTAATTGCGCTTCCACCTGTTCAACCGGCAATTGATCCGGAAACCGGAGAACTTAATACCAATACCATATATTTTAACGGCCTGATTCAAAACAGAGATGCAGACCATTATACTGATGTGCTTAGAACCATAGGCGGGGTATATGGGGAATATGAAATTTATCCTTCACTTAACTTTACCAGTAAAGTAGGAGTAGACTTGTTGAACCAACGTGAAAATAATTATGACGGACGTCTTACTCAAGATGGTGCTCCTTCCGGAAATGGTGAAAGTCGTGCAGTCCTGGTATCAAAATACGCATGGGATAATTACCTTACTTTTAATAAATCATTCTCCGACAACAGTAATTTAACTACCATAATGGGAATGAGCTTTGAAGAATCAACCAAAGAGGTAACTTCAGTTGCAGCCATTGGATTTCCCAGTGATGATTTTCGTACTATTGCCAATGCTTCTGAAGTGCAAACTTTTTGGAGCTCCGGAGAAAAATTCAGTTATCTCTCATATTTTATAAGAGCAAATGCCTTATTAAAAGATCGTTTTATCCTTGGTGCCAGTGTGAGAGCCGATGGGTCTTCCAGGTTTGGGGAAAACAATAAATTTGGTTACTTCCCTTCTGCTTCTGCAGGATGGATACTTTCAAAAGAATCATTTCTTGAAAATTCCAATTTGTTTAGTTACTTAAAATTAAGAGCCAGCTGGGGGATAACCGGGAATTCAGAAATAGGAAACTATGCTGCAATGGGTTTATATACCGGAAGTCCATATAATGAAATACCGGGTGTAAGGCCACAACAAATTGCAAGTCCTGATCTTCGTTGGGAAACAACTTCTCAAGCCGATCTTGGACTCGACTTTGGGTTCTTTAATAACAGGCTGAGTGGAGAGATAGATGTCTATATGAAAAACACCAAAGACCTTCTTTTGAGTAAACCTCTACCAGCAACCTCCGGTTT
>JAYEGO010000406.1:0-10401 GCA_034659155.1 Bacteroidota bacterium
ATGTGTATGGTGGTGCTCAGGATAACGGAAGTTGGGTTGGTCCTTCACGAAATCATTATAGATACATGCTTAATGAAGACTGGAAAAAAACTGCCGGTGGCGATGGTTATCTGTCTATTCCTGAACCCGGAAACCCTGATATTTCTTATGCCTCTTCCCAATATGGAGGTTTGGTAAGATTCGATGCTAAAACCGGGAACCAGGTTTATATCAAGCCACAACCAAAAGGCAATGAAACATACAGGTTTAACTGGAACACCCCTCATTTTATCAGCCCTCATAATAAAACTACCATTTATGTAGCAGCAAACAAAGTTTTTAAAAGTACTGACAGAGGAGATTCATGGACCGAAATAAGCCCGGATTTGTCCAGGCAAATTGATGTAAATACACTTCCTATGATGGGTAAGATATGGCCACCTGAAGCAATTGCAAAAAGTGTTTCTACCACACCATTTGGTAATATTTTTGCCCTTGATGAATCCCCGCTTAAACAGGGGCTTATTTACGCAGGTACCGACGATGGCCTGATTCATGTTACTGAAGATGATGGTGCAAACTGGACCAAATTCGATAATTTTCCCGGTGTACCAAATATGACCTTTGTAAACTATGTATTACCATCACAGCACGATGTAAATATTGTTTATGCAGCTTTTGACGGAAGAAAGAACGGGAGTGATTTTAAACCCTATGTTCTGAAAAGCAATGATAAAGGAAAATCATGGACATCAATTGCATCTAACCTGCCCAGTGGTACAGTGTATGTAATAAAAGAAGATCACATTAGCCCCAACATCCTGTTTGTGGGAACAGAATGGGGCGTCTTTACAACAATCAATGGAGGTGATAATTGGATGCGCCTGAGAAGCGGCCTTCCGCCTATTCAGGTAAAGGATCTTGATATTCAGAAAAGAGAAAACGATCTTGCTGTAGCTACTTTTGGAAGGGGATTCTATATACTTGAAGATTATTCATACCTGAGAGATATCAATGAGAGCCTGCTTGCAAAGAAAGCACATATTTTCCCTATCAAAGATGCTTTGTTATATTACCCTGCAAGCAATGCAGGAAGCATGGGGGATGTATATTTCAGGGCTGAAAATCCACAGGTTGCTGCCAGGTTTACATACTACTTCAATGAAGATCTGAAGACCAATCGCCAAAAACGTCTGGCCCGGCATAAGAAGGATATCAAAGCCGGGAAAACTATTTCATACCCCAGCAAGGAAGCTCTTGAAGCAGAAGATGTTGAAGAAGCACCTTTCTTAATTTTTACAATCTATGACAATAATGACCAGATCATAACAAGAGTTAAATCAAAAGCATCAAAAGGGATTAACAGACTTAACTGGAACATGAGATACCCTTCCATGACAGCTTCCTCAGGCAGGTCAAGGTATGGCAGAAGTGGCGGTCCATATGTTCCGCCTGGGACATATAAAGTGGCTCTTTCAAAAAGTGTAGAAGGTCAAATTACTCAATTAACAGATCCGGTTGAGTTTAACATAGTTCCTTTTGACAACAGCAGCTTGCAAATGGCGGATGCCAGGAAGAAGTTTGAGTTCCTGAAGGAAGTAGATAAACTTTCTGCAACAGTGAGCGCTGCTTCCCGCATAGCTTCAGACTATCGTAGCCAGATGACCACAATACAAACTGTTCTGTTAACCGCACCGGCTGAAACAGGAAGACTTATGGAGAAAACAAAGGAGATCAACAATCAGTTATTTGAGATTATAACCAGCATTAGTGGCAGGCCGGTACGTTCAGCGCGCGTTGACGCCTATCCCCCTACAATCAGGGGAAGACTGGGCTTTGCCAGAAGAGCCTCTACATCAAGCTGGCATGGGATTACAGGTTCTGAACAGGAACAGTATAACTTAGCCCAAGAAGAATTTGGCCCTGTTTATAAAAAACTACAAGAACTGATTGAAGTGGATATTAAAAATCTGCAACAAGAATTAAATAATGCCGGAATTCCATGGACACAAGGAAGGTTTCCTGAACTTTAACGAAAATCAAAAAAAGAGGCTTGTCTCAAGACCAGCCTCTTTTTATTTTTTTTTATAACCAAATTAATTGTTTTACGTATATGTGATCGAGCCATTTAAATGGCCATGTTGCAATAAGTTCTGGAAGATGTCGTTATTTATAAACAATCTTAATAACTTTGTGGCATGCGATTTGATATTAAGACAAAAAGGTCTATATTTGTTTCCATGGTCAGGAAGCCTTGACTTGTACTATTAATCAGAGAAATATGAAAAAATTATTCATCGTTGCAGCGGCGCTAATGTTACTGGGGAGTCTGTTAAGCTCATGCAATAACGAAATTTGTCCAGCCTATACTCAAACTGACAGTGAAGTTACTGTCGAAAGAGGGTAGAGACATTCCAGGACATTAACATTTTCCAGGTCAAGCCTTGCTTTGAACCAGGAAGTTTCATCGTTTTTTAGCTATCCAATCATGAAGAAGTTAGGATTCATTGCAGCTTTCTTCTTTTTACTCTTACCTCATAGTTTCTCACAGGGAGAAATTGATGATCAGCTAAAGTTGTTTTTCAGGAATGAGCAAACCTTTGGAGGCATAATTTCCTCCACTGGGTATGGAGCAAGTTTTCGATATGGAAAAAGAATTAATTTCTTTAATTCACGATTATTTGAAGGATCTATAAACATCATCAAACATCCTAAAGAAATTAAAGGATCAAACCCAATTTTCCCAAATAGTAAAAGGTTTGTGTTTGGCAAAGAGAATTTCTTTTTCAACATTCAGGCCTCCTATGGTTTTCAAAGAATAAAATTCAAGAAAAAAGATAAAGGCGGAATTGAAGTACGTTTCCTGTATGCTGCGGGTATTTCTCTTGGGTTTATTAAACCTGTTTACTATGAAGTTTTGGTTCCTGTTTCCTTGTATGAATATAAAATCGAAACTGAGAAATTCAATCCATCCTTGCATACCCCTTATGACATATATAGCCGTGCTTCCTTTTTTACAGGTTTCAGTGAATTAAAAGTCGCACCAGGCCTGAACGGCAAATTTGGAATAAGTTTCGAATTTGGAAAAGCTGATCCTGTGATCTCTGTCATTGAAGTTGGGGCCTCAATAGATCTGTATACCAGGGAAATACCCATTATGGCTTCCGATGACAATCGCTTTTTCTTCCCTGCTATATATGCCAGCTTCCGTTTTGGGAAAGTCATCGACAAACGATCACAAGCAAAAATAGATTATCTGCAAAACCAACAATAGTTCTGACCTTTCCTTTGTATTTCATACCTGAAAAAGTCTGCTGTTAATTATTTAACAGTATGATATTTGTCTGCTTTTTGTCCTTGATCAAGTTAATTTTATTCTTTATTTTTGTTTGATTTTTTAACGAATAATTATAAAGAAATGTCCAAAATTAAAGTTGCGATTAATGGATTCGGAAGAATAGGAAGAAATGTATTCAAGCTGGCGCTTGAAAGACCTGACATTGAGATTGTTGGCGTGAACGACCTCACAGATGCCAAAACTCTGGCACACCTGCTAAAATATGATTCAACCCAGGGAAGATTTAATGGATCAATAAGTTATGATGATAAAGGAATCATAGTAAATGGTAAAAATTATAATGTATGTGCTGAAAGAAGTCCTGCCAATATTCCATGGCCTGAGAAGCCAGATGTGGTAGTTGAGTCCACAGGTATTTTCAGAGAAAAAGAAAGTGCTAAAGGTGGTTATGGAGATCATTTAAAAAATGGAGCTAAGAAAGTGATCCTCACTGTTCCTTCCAAAGATACAATTGACAGAATGATTGTACTGGGAGTAAACGATGACGATTTGCAGAAAGATGATCAGTGTGTTTCAAATGCATCCTGTACAACCAACTGCCTGGCACCCGTGGTAAAAGTATTAAATGATAAATTTGGTATAGAAAATGGATTGATGACTACTATCCATTCTTACACAAATGACCAGAGGATACTTGATATGCCACATTCAGATCTTCGCAGATCCAGGTCAGCAGCAGTTTCACAAATCCCTACCACAACAGGTGCTGCAAAAGCAGTTGGAAAAGTAATTCCTGAACTAAGTGGGAAATTAGATGGAATGGCTGTAAGAGTGCCAACTGCTACAGGGTCGCTGGTTGATCTTGTGGTAAACCTGAAAACTACAGCTACAAAAGAAGAAATTAATGCTGCCATGAAAGAAGCTGCAGAGGGACCAATGAAGGGAATACTGGAATATACTGAAGATCCTATAGTCTCAGTTGATATCATCCACAACCCGCATTCTTCTATCTTTGATGCTGAAAGCACAATGGTAAATGGAAAAACTATAAAAGTTCTTTCCTGGTACGATAATGAATGGGGATATTCGGCCCGGGTTGTAGATTTAGCAGAGAAGTTATTCCAATAAGCAATATTCGTAAAATAAAAAAAGCTCCGGTCCGGGGCTTTTTTTTATAGTCAAGATTTCAAATATGGTCTCAAATTAATGGAATAATTTCCATAGGTATTTTCAAAGATTCACTGAAATGTTCCCCCAGCTCCTGAATTGCTTCATCTTCCTCCTCAAAATACCATTTAATTAAAGTAGTTTCCCCCCTGTCCAGTGAGGCTTTTACCACCCGAAGTAACTCAAGTAAAAACTTGGTAGATCCTGAGTTTACATATTCAAACTTAAAATGGATCTCAATAACATCCTCATAATATAAATAATACTCCTTTAACCAGGCTATCAGATTCAGGTAAAAGTCCTCAGGATTTTCAGGAATAGATCTTCCCTCCAATAACAACAAACCATTATCTGCTGAAAACTGAACCTTTGGGGTAATTGAAGTACCTTCAATAAATAGCTCTTTCATATTACAAATATCATAATAAAATTTTACTACTCATAATGCAAAGCAATAATGGGATCAAGTTTTGAAGCTTTTACTGCCGGAAAATAACCCGACGCAAGACCCACAAAAAAACATGCGGCCACTCCACCAAAAATCCATATCCATGGAACAATAAAAGATGTATGGGTAAGCAAAGAAACAAGATTCCCAACCAGAATTCCCAAAACGATTCCAAATAAGCCTCCAATCTGGCCAATCAATATGGCTTCAAACAAAAATTGCTTCTTAATGGTCTCGGCTTTTGATCCTATAGCCTTCCTGATTCCTATTTCCCTGGTTCTTTCTGTAACTGAAACCAGCATAATATTCATTAAACCAACAACTGCACCAAGAAGGGTAATTAAGCCGATCACGGTAGCTGCAATTGTTACAAACTTCAGGTTATCAATTAAAAGATTTACCAAATTATCACTTTTGGTAATATTAAAATCACTCTCATCCTTTGCATCCAGGCCACGAACAATCCTGAATATTCCTTCTGCTTCGCTGGCTGCAAAATCCATTAGTTTTTCATCAAAGGGCATCACGTTGATGTTGTGCCTCATATTTGGCCTGGAATAATAATGTCTGACTGTGGTAATAGGCAATATACAGGCCATATTTAATCCTGAAATACTGGATCCCTTATCCTTAATAATTCCAATAATCCTGAATTTACCACCACCCAGACTGATGATCTCTCCAATAGGATCTTGAAATGGCTCAAACAAAACATCCACAATACCCTGCCCCACAATTATGAAATTCCGGTTCATTTGAATATCCTGAATTGAGAAATTCCTTCCTGATTCCAGTTCATTCCCCGATGTAATCAGGTAATTTTCATCACTTCCAAGTACGCGGATATTAGGATTTGATTTTTTTGACTTATACTTAACCGTGCCCATTCCGGTTGCTGTAGTGCCGATTGTAACATGAGCAGGGAAATTATAGCGCTCTTTAAACTTCAAGGCTTCTTTGTAAGAAATATGACTGTGATTCTTCTTTCTATAGGAACTATTTCCAATTTGGATATTCATACTTCTACTTTCAATCACAAAGGTGTTGGCACCCATCATAGTAAATTGGTTAGTCAATGTCATTTTTATAGATTCAATGGCCGTGAGTATCCCAACCAAAGCCATAATACCAATTGCAATAATTAAGATGGTTAAAACTGCTCTTAGCTTACTCGCCTTTATAGAGCTGAAAGACATCTTAACTATGTCTTGCAACAATCCAATTCTAAACTTCTTTGACAAATCCATCATTATAGACATACACCAGAGATTTACCCAATAAAAGTACGAAAAACTAAATGAACTACCTCGTAGCAAGCTGTCGAAGTATCAAAATAAAACTTTGAATACTTCAATAATTCTAATACGGAAGGTTCATGAATTATTTTATATTTTTGTATCACATTTTCTGAACTTAATACTAAAACTAACTATGGCATTTGATATCGAAATGATTCAAAATGTTTATGCTAATATGCATAAGCGTATTTCCCAGGCCAGAAAGCTTGTTGGAAAACCTCTTACACTTACAGAAAAAATATTGTACACACATCTTGATTCAGGTGATCCCTTACAAGCATTTACAAGAGGTGCTGATTATGTTGATTTTAATCCAGACAGGGTGGCAATGCAGGATGCAACTGCTCAAATGGCTCTGCTGCAATTCATGCAAGCAGGTAAAAAGAAAGTTGCTGTTCCTACAACAGTGCATGCAGACCATTTGATCCAGGCAAAGGTGGGGGCAGATACTGATCTCACCATTGCCAACGAAACCAACATGGAAGTATATCATTTCTTAAGCAGCGTATCTGATAAATACGGAATTGGATTCTGGAAGCCCGGAGCTGGAATAATTCATCAGGTGGTACTTGAGAATTATGCTTTCCCTGGAGGAATGATGATCGGAACTGACTCCCATACGGTAAATGCCGGGGGCCTTGGAATGGTTGCAATTGGAGTTGGAGGTGCAGATGCAGTAGATGTGATGGCAGGAATGCCATGGGAATTAAAATTCCCAAAACTTATAGGAATAAAATTAACCGGGAAACTGAATGGATGGGCGTCTGCCAAAGATATTGTCCTGAAAGTTGCAGGAATTCTTACAGTAAAAGGAGGAACAGGTGCTATTGTTGAGTATTTTGGAGAAGGCGCTCTGTCATTGTCTGCAACCGGAAAAGGAACCATCTGTAATATGGGTGCCGAAATTGGAGCCACTACCTCTACTTTTGCTTACGATAAATCTATTGAGCGTTACCTCAGGGCAACAGGGAGAGATGAAGTTGCCGATGCCGCAAATAAAGTGAAAGAGCATCTGACTGCCGACCCTGAAGTATATGCTAATCCTGAAAAGTATTTCGACCAACTTGTTGAAATCAATCTTGACGAACTGGAACCATACTTAAATGGCCCATTCACTCCCGATCGTGCAACTCCAATCTCCAAAATGAAAGAAGAAGCTGAAAAGAATAATTGGCCTTTAAGCATAGAAGTAGGACTTATCGGATCCTGCACTAACTCATCCTATGAAGATATTTCTCGTGCTGCCTCTATCGCAAATCAGGCTGTTGAAAAAAAGCTGCAGGTAAAAAGTGAATTTAAAATTACCCCGGGTTCTGAACAGGTTAGGTATACTATAGAAAGGGATGGCTTGATTGATGTTTTCCATAAAATCGGAGGAAATGTTTTTGCCAATGCCTGTGGACCATGTATTGGAATGTGGGCCAGAAAGGATGCAGAACTTGAGAAAAAAAACACCATCGTACATTCGTTTAACAGGAATTTCTCTAAACGGGCTGATGGAAATCCAAACACGCATGCATTTGTAGCTTCGCCAGAAATTGTAACTGCACTTGCTATTGCGGGAAACCTGGGATTCAACCCTTTAAAAGATAAACTTGTCAATGAAAGCGGGGAGGAAGTTCTTTTTGATCCTCCAAAGGGATGGGAATTACCTCCTAAAGGCTTCGATGTAAAAGATAATGGTTACCAGGCCCCTTCTGAAGATGGTAGTGCAATTGAAATAAGTGTTGCTTCTGATTCCAAAAGACTTCAGATTCTTACACCATTTAAAGAATGGGATGGGAAAGATATTACCGGAATGAATGTTTTGATCAAGGCCAAAGGGAAATGCACAACAGATCATATTTCCATGGCAGGACCATGGCTACGTTTTAGAGGACATCTTGAAAATATCTCTCAAAACATGTTGATTGGAGCAATTAACTTTTTCAATGAGAAAATAAATACGGTAAAAAATCAAATCACAGGAGAATATATTCCTGTTCCTGCAGCAGCAAAAGCTTACCGGGATGCAGGAATGGGATCAATTGTAATTGGTGATGAAAACTATGGAGAGGGAAGTTCAAGGGAACATGCTGCAATGGAACCCAGGTTTATGGGTGTAAAAGTGGTTCTTGTGCGGTCATTTGCACGCATTCATGAAACAAATTTAAAGAAACAGGGCATGCTGGGAATTACATTTGTTAATCCTTCCGATTATGATAAGATCCAGGAAGATGATAAAGTAGACCTGATAGGCTTACTCGATTTCAAGCCGGGAAAAACTCTTACTATTGTCCTTCATCATACAGATGGAAGTAGTGAAGAATTCCCGGTAAACCATAGCTACAATCAAAACCAGATTGAATGGTTTAAAGCCGGTTCAGCCCTGAATGTGATAAGTTCTAAAAGTCCAAAAGTCTAAAGTCGAAGAGGCAAATAGTTGTAAAGTTTACAGTAAATTATTCGAACTGCAGGCTTCCTGCATTATATTTATTCACAGTTTTGCCACAAAGTGGCTAAATTTGAATAACCGTCCCGGCCACGGGGCGGTTAAAACAAACCTGGAAAACGATCTCCGAAGGAGGTCAATAATAACCCTGACGATGAATGTCGGCATTATTTTTTGATTCCTATTCATTCTGGTTTAGCATTTCAGGTTCAAAACGATGCCTGATAGTTGATATCATCCTAATAATTCCATAAATTTACCTGCCCAACATCCTCATTTTCAGCAGGCTCGCCGTAATGATGAAATTCATGAGGAAATATTGCAATAATATTAAACTTTCACGTCTATATAAATAGATGAATAAAAAGGCAAAAAGTGAAGCAGCAGGATTCTTCACGAAAGAGTATTCAAAACTGAAGAACTACATCAGGAGTTACACAAGTGACCAACCTGATTGGGATGCAGAGGATATAATTCAGGATGTCGCTCTGAATATTTTTTCCAGGGTAGATTTTGAAACTCCCCTGGAGAACCTGGCCGGCTACATATACAGGGCTATAAGAAATAAAATTATTGACTTGCAGAGAAGTAAAAACAGGATAAGCAGGGAGAAGAAGAATAATTTAACTCGTCTGACCACTAATGGTTACAACGAGTAGATAGACTTATCTTTCTACTTGATGAACTAAAAATAGTGGTCTGACGAGTATATTCCCACTAACGGTTACAGCCGTAGACAAGTCTTTTCACCAGGAGCCGCCTGGCGCTTTGTGCCAAAGGCGGGGCTGTCTCAAAAGTATATAATTGGGTCATTCTGAATATATTTCAGAATCTTAAGTTGTTGAGTATGAGCAGATCCTGAAACAAGTTCAGGGTGACGATTCGCGTTATAGTATCTTTTGAGACAGTCCCAAGCACCAGGAGGCTTCAACTTTTTAACTCTTCAACTCATCAACTTTTCAACTTTTCAACTTTCTACAAATTAACTAATCATTTAGTTGCATAACTAATTATTTAGTTATATGTTTGTAGTATAATTATGGAACCAATGAAAGAACTTACAAAAGCCGAAGAGCAGATTATGCATATCCTTTGGGAGCTTAATGAAGCCTTCGTTAAGGATATCATTTCGAAACTGTCGACGCCAAAACCCGCATACAATACGGTTTCTACTATTGTTCGCATTCTTGAAAAAAAGGGTTTTGTTTCTCATAAAGCTTACGGCAAAACGCATGAGTATTATCCGCTTATTTATAAAGAGGACTATACTAAAGCTCATATGAAAAGTTTTGTAAAAAACTATTTCAGTAACTCCTTTGAACAAATGGTTTCCTTTTTTGCCAAAGAAAAAAGTTTGTCCATAAATGAGATGGAAGATATCCTGAAAATCATGGAGGAAGAAATCAAAAAACAAAAAAAATGAATGGTCTTTTTCTATATTTATTTGAAACAGGCTTAAGCCTTACTTTGCTCTACAGTATCTATTGGCTATTCCTAAAGAAGGATACTTTTTTTAACAGGAACAGAATATTTCTTACAGTTTCCATCCTTTTTTCAATGATTATCCCCTTAATAAATATACGCCTGGCGCCTGGCACAGGTTCCATTGCGCAATTCATTATGCTTGATGAAGTGCTAATAACTCCTGAAATAGGTCGTTCCTTCACAAGCATTCTGCTGGCAAAATCAGTGAGTTTGTTATTGGTTATCTATTTATTAGGAGTTAGTTTCTTCAGCGGAATTTTAATTTTCCGTCTTTATCAGATCTGGAACTGGATTC
>JAYEGO010000407.1:0-2570 GCA_034659155.1 Bacteroidota bacterium
TTTTCCTCCTATTAAACTCGGTTATACCGTAGGAGACGGGAAAGTAGTCCAAAAACATCTTGAATTTTACAGGGAAAGAAATAAATACATTGGTGCCATCACACCGGAACCGCTATATATGGATCCGGGTTTGAGGGAACTTCCCACTCAACTTGGTATAGATGATGATAATAAAATAGAAGATTTAAAGCTGCTTAACGAAACCCTTCACCAAAATGGGGCTAAATCCATTGCCCACCTGAGCCATCCCGGAAGAATGGCGAATCCCAAAATTCCGGGAAACTTCTTTTGGTCATCAACTGATAAAGCTTGTGAAAACGGCGGTGCCACACCCGAAAAGATGGACAGGGGGGAAATGGAGGCTGTGATTCAACTGTTTGTTGATAGTGCTAAACGGGCTGTGGCTTCCGGTTTTGATATCATCGAACTTCAATTTGGGCATGGATATTTATTGGCACAATTTATTTCCCCGGCAGTCAATGATAGGGACGATGAATATGGCGGCAGTTTTGAGAACAGGATTAAATTTCCTCTTGAAATTTTAAAAGCTGTAAAAAATGCAGTGGATGTTCCATTGATTGCCCGTATCAGCGGGGATGAAATGATCCCTTCCGGTTTTCATTTGGATGAAATGATTCGGTTTTCAAAAATCCTGAAGTCAGACGGGATTGATGCGCTTCATGTATCTGCCGGAACGGCTTGTTCAACGCCCCCCTGGTTTTTTCAGCACATGTTTGTTCCAAAAGGTAAGACATGGGACTTTGCCAGGCGAATTAGAGATGAAGTAAATATTCCAACAATATTTGTTGGGCAGGTTAATAGCAAAGAAGATATAGAAAATCTTACGAAAAATTATAATGCTGATTACATAGCCATAGGAAGGGCATTAATTGCTGATCCTGATTTTATCGGAAAATGTATAAATAAAGTAAAAGGAAATATTCGTCCCTGCCTTGCCTGTGCTGAAGGTTGTTTGGGCGGTGTAAAATCAGGGCAGGGCCTTCAATGTCTTGTGAACCCTGAAATTGGAAGAGAAACCAGGGTTTTTACTTTGGCTGATAAGTCAAAACATTATGCTGTTGTTGGAGGTGGACTGGCAGGAATGGAAGCTGTTTTAACATTGAAGAAAAGAGGCCATCAGGTTGATCTTTACGAAAAAAATGAATTAGGCGGACAATTTAACCTGGCCCCGCTTACCCCAAATAAAAAATCTATGGCTGCTTTAGTTCCATACTTTGTAAAAGAATTAAAAGATAATAATATAAATGTTATTCATAAAGAAGCCGTGAAATCAGATTTGATTAATAAATATGATGGGGTAATTATTGCATCCGGCTCTAAACCAGCAAGTATTAAAATACCTGGCTTAGATAAACCATATTGGGCAGAGATTATGCGTAAAGAAAATTTACCAAGTAATAAAAAAATATTGATAATTGGGGGAGGCCTTATCGGTGTTGATATAGCAACAGCGTTAATTCCCCTGCACAACCAGGTAATTATTGTTAAAAGAACAACTGATTTTGGAGAAGATATGGAAGCAATTGCCAAAACCCTTTCTTTAAAAATGATGAAAGAAAAAGGGACTGTTTTCAGTGATCATACTTATATTAAAAAAGTAGAAGGCAGAACAGTTTATGCCGACAAAAATGGGAAAAGTATTCAATTTAACGATGTTGACCTGATCGTGGTTTCAACAGGCATGAAGAGTTTTAACCCATTAAAGGATGAATTGGAAAATGATATCCCGGTTTACACTGTTGGTGATGCAAAAAAGGTGGGAAATGCACAGGATGTTATTAATGGGGCTTACGAACAAACAATAAATTTATAAAATGAAATTAGAACACATCGCATTATCAGTCTCTGATAATAAAGAGATTAAGAAATTTTATACTAATATTCTTGGAATGAAGCAAATAAAAACCTTTGTTTTAAGAAAAGGCCTCGCTGTTAATATTTTCGGGGTCAACGAAGAAATTACTGTTTTCCTTCTGCAAAGAGATAAAGTGATTTTTGAAATATTTATAACAACAGGATACAGAAAGCAAGCATTTGATCATGTCTGTATTTCGCTTAAAAACAGGGAAAAATTTATCAATAAGGTCTTGCTAAACGGATATAAGGTTATACGTATTGAACGAGAACTTTTTGATTTGATATTTATCAAGGATAAAGATGGAAATATATTCGAAATAAAGGAGATGTAAATTTTTATATAAAACCAGAAAATCATGAATACTTCAAACAGAGTAAATCAAATCAGGAAATCGGCCATTCACGAAATGACCAGATTATCAAAACAATATGATGATGTGGCATTTTTGTCGTGGGCAAAACCAACAACAGGAACCCCAAAACATATCAATGATGCAGTTATTGAAGCCATCAATAAAGGATTGGCCGGGGGTTATTCTCAAAGTGAAGGCTTACCGGAATTAAGGGAAGAAATTGTAAAAAAACTCAAAAGGGACAATAATATTGATGCCAATATTTCACAAATAATTGTGACTGTAGGAGCAATAGAAGGACTGGCTGCATCAGTTTTGGCAGTCATTGACCCAGGTGAT
>JAYEGO010000408.1:0-2569 GCA_034659155.1 Bacteroidota bacterium
AAACAGGAAAACTGGAACTTTTAGTTCATGGTTTGTATGATCTTAGCGGGGGGGAAATCAATAGAAGGGTTTGTAAGGCGATCGAAAAGACCTTGAATTTTAAAAAAATCTATACCATAGGTTTTACGAGAAAGAACATCCTATATGGCAATGCCCTGATAATTACTTATCGGGATGGGGTAGAATTAAAAACTCATCTGATCGAAGCATTTATTAACCAGATTTCAATTTCCATTCACCGTTTTAAAAGCGAGCAGGCATTCCGTGACAGTGAGCAACGATTTAAAATAGCATTTGCAACGAGTCCTGACTCAGCAAACATTAATCGTTTGGGAGATGGAGTATATGTAGATGTTAACCAGGGGTTTACTGAAATCACCGGATATACATGGGATGATGTCATAGGGTATTCTTCACTGGAAAAAAATATCTGGAAAGATCCTGCCGACAGGCAAAGACTCATAAAAGAATTAACAGAAAAGGGATATGTTAAAAATATGGAAGTAGTTTTCCGAATGAAAGATGGCACTCAAAAAATTGGCCTGATGTCGGCAAATATTTTTAAAATGGAAGGGGTCGATCATATCATCTCCATTACAAGAGATATTACCGATCGCAAAGAATATCAGGAAAAGCTAGAAAAAGCCATAGAAAGGGCTACAGAATCTGACAGGCTGAAGACAGCTTTTCTGGCAAATATATCCCATGAAGTAAGAACACCAATGAATGCCATCCTGGGATTTTCAGATATGCTGATGAGTACTAATATGACAGATAATAATAAAGATGAATATATTAAGCTGATCAACAAAAGCAGTCATAACCTGTTAAGTATTATTAATGATATTATTGACTTTTCAATGATTGAAACCGGGCAGTTGCAGATATATAATAGTGATTGCTCAGTTAACGGTATATTGAATGACCTGTTTGCGACATTTAATCAATATAAGCAAATAGAGGCGAAGGAACACCTTGAACTTCAGCTGACAAAGCAATTAAGTGCTCAGGAAGATCTCATTGTTTCTGACGAGGAAAGGATAAAGCAGATCATGACAAACCTGATTGGGAATGCCCTCAAATACACAGAAAAGGGAAAGATTCGGTTTGGGTGCAATATTAAAAGTAATGATGGGCATAAGCGGTTGCTTGAATTTTTTGTTGTCGATAGCGGAATTGGCATCCCGGCTGAGAAACAAGGGGTTATTTTTGAACGTTTCCGACAGCTGGATGATTCTAATACCAGGCAATATGGCGGCAATGGACTTGGATTATCTATTTCCAAACAAATAGCTAACCTCCTTGATGGTGACATCACGCTGGACTCTGAATACGGAAAAGGTTCAACATTTTATTTTTCAATTCCATATGTTAAGGCAAAAAGAACTAAGCCGCGTCCTGCCGGGAAACCCTATAATAAATCAAATAACTGGAAAGGGAAATCGATCATTGTTGCAGAGGATGTAATATCGAATTTCTATCTGATCAAAAGCATGCTGGAAGATACCGGGATTGATATTAATTGGGCAAAAAATGGCAAAGAAGTTCTGGAAATATTAAAGCAGGACCGATCATATGATTTGATCTTAATGGATGTGCGAATGCCTGTTATGAATGGTTATGAAGCTACAATGGAGATCAGAAAGCATGACACTTCAATTCCTGTTATAGCCCTTTCGGCAAATGCCATGAAAACTGATGTGGAAAGAAGTTTCAAGCATGGCTGTAATGATCATGTTTCCAAACCTGTTAACCAGGATACACTGCGTGCTACCCTCGCTAAATTTTTGGGTTAATACTTACCTCGGAATCGAAGCAATATCTTTCAATGCTTCAATTGCTGCATCGATATGTGCTTCGGTATTGAATGGCCCTATGCTGAGCCTTACGGTTCCATGAATATCAATGGTGCCTATCCCTTCGTGCACCAGTGGAGCGCATTGCAGTCCGGTACGACAGGCGATGTTATAATCCACGTCAAGCATAGTGCTGACATCTCCTGAATCAAATTTGTCGAGATTCAAACTCAAAACAGCATTACGGTTTGCCGGATCATCAGCGCAGTAAAGAGTTATGTTCTCAATATCTTTCACTCCCTTTTTAAGCTTTTCCCACAGCCTAATTTCCTGTGCATGCAATTTTTCGATCCCCTGTTCAAGTACCCATTTTGTTCCGGCATAAAGCCCGGCTACCCCAACTGTATTCAAAGTACCACATTCCATTCTGAAAGGGAATTCTGTGAGGTGGGTTTTCTGGGCAGAGCGGACGCCGGTACCTCCAAAACGAGTTCCCCTAACAGGAAAGTTTTCCATTATATATGAGCCGCCAATTCCTGTTGGTCCCATCAGGCATTTATGGCCTGTGAAGGCGAGTGCATCAATACCCATGGCTTTCATATCAATGTTGACAGCCCCTGCACTCTGGCTGGCATCAATCACTAAATAAACACCTGCTGCTTTACATATTTTTCCAATTTCGGCAATAGGCTGAATAGTTCCGATAACATTTGAGCAGTGGTTGACCACCACCATTTTGGTATTTTTCCTGATAGCATTTTTGATGTCATCAG
>JAYEGO010000409.1:0-10367 GCA_034659155.1 Bacteroidota bacterium
AAATTAATTCCATCTGTTACCACTGCGTTTAATAAGTAGTTCTCATCTTTCAGAATGAAATCTGAAAATTCGGATCCATTGAAGAGGTAGAGAAAGCTATTGTCTGTTCCAAGTAGTACACGGTCATTATCATAATCCATATAGAAAATTATGGATACATTGTCAAAAGAACTTCCATCCTCAACCGGGGTTAGATTTTCATTTGTAAGCACATGAAGACCTTTGCCAAGAATGTTCACAAATAAACTTTCCTGATAGAAAAATATTCCGGCATATGGATTGGATGGTTTTGCCCAGATTGTTTCCAGTATCCTCATTTGCCCCCTGTTGATTTTAGTAAGGCTGAATGAGGAATAAAAGTAAATGCCGGATTCTTTAAAAACAATCTTTTCTATTACTCCATAATCCAGATCAGGATCGGATATTGGAATATATTTATAAGATCCCAGTTCATTTCTATACAGGTATCCAAAACTATTTTCCAGTCCCACAAATATACTGTTGGATACAGGGTCTTTTCCAATGGAGTGGGGTTTTATTTTAGGTTCCATAAACTCCCATTCATATCCATCATAGCTAAGTATGCCCTGCCGGTTTGCAAAAAGTATAACTCCCTGGTCATCCTGAGCCATAGAAATATTCTGATTATTGAGTCCTGGGGGGAGTTGAAAATTCGAAATGTAAGGAACTCCTTCCTGTGCCCACATAGCAGGAGTCAGGAAAAAAAATCCGATAAGGATAGTAATTATAGAAATGAATAATTCTCTAAGCTTGTTTTTCTTACTATTTGTCATAAAAAAATGAGATCATTAAATCAGTATTTTTACCTGTTCAATGGAGAATCGCAGTCTTAGATTCACTCGAAGCCCAGTTTATCCAGTGCTGTAAAATTAACATGGTTGTTTATGTCTTTTGCTTCAGGAGTATAAAGAAAATCAATGGTTTCCTGGTAGTGCTCAGTGATTTTACCACGTACCATTTTCCTCAATGAATTGAGAAATTCATTTTCTATAGTGAATTCCTGGTCAAGTACTGCAATTGTTGAAGGCATCCATCTTTGTGGAAATAAATCCTCGTATTTTCCACCTTTTCGGTATTCGTATATTTCGGTTTGGATAAGGTTTAGTATGGCTTTTTTACCTTGTTCAGTTTTAACAGATAAACCTTTTTCCTTAAGGAATCTGTTCAATGCTTCTTTGTCCGGAGCAACAAGTATGCTTGTGTATGGATCCTGGTTGTTATGTACCATACATTGCAGAATATATTCTGACTGATCGCTTATGGATTCTTCGATTCCTTCCGGGCTATATTTTTCACCATCTCCCGAAATTAAAAGGCTTTTAAATCTTCCCAGTACGTATAAAAAACCATCATTATCCAGGTAGCCTAAATCTCCGGTGTGCAGCCATCCGTCTTTAATTGTTTCAAGGGTGGCATTTCTATTTTTCCAGTATTTTACCATCACATTGTCTCCTTTGACAATGATTTCTCCTTTTTCTCCTGTTTCCAATGATTTACCATCTTCATCACAAATTTTAATTGCCATATTTTTGACAGGAACACCTGAAGATCCTAATTTATGCTTTTGCGGGGCATTAGCTGAAATAACAGGCGAGGCTTCAGATAGTCCGTAGCCCTGGTAAATCGGAACACCAATTGCATAGAAGAATTTTTGCAGTTCAAGGTCGAGCAGAGCTCCTCCACCAACAAAATATTCCATTTCTCCTCCCAGTTGATCCCTTATTTTTTTAAAAATTATACAATCATAAAGCTTCATAAGGGGTAGTTTCAAAAACAATAAACCACCACCTTTTCTATATCCATCCTTATTATAGTCATAGTTTAAGCTAAGAGCATGCTTAAATAATTTCTCAATCAGAGCCCCCTTACTACGAATTCCATTTTCAATATTCTTCTTGATGTTTTTGGCAAAGGAAGGAACGCTGAACATGATTTGGGGTTTTACCTCCTTCATATTGATAGAAATGTTTTTAATAGTTTCAATGGGAGTGGCTCCTATCTGAAGTGCAGCAACACTGGCACCTTTTCCCATGAAAGAATATAGTCCTGCTGTATGAGCAAATGAATGATCCCATGGAAGGAACAAGAAGATTCTCCAATTAGGGGATACGTCCAGAAGAGAATAAGCCTGTTGAACGTTTGCATAATAATTCAGATGGGATAGTACTATTCCCTTGGGTTCTGCAGTTGTTCCTGAAGTATAGCTTATATTCGCAAAGTCATTTTCCTGAATGGATGTATAAACTTTTTCAAATCCGTTCCTGTTCTTTTTCAGGTATTCTGCACCACTTTTCATAAGCTCTGAAAACAACAATTCTTCCTCACTGGCATCAATCTCATCATCCAAAAGGATCACTTTTTCAAGATCGGGGAGATCATTAATGACCGATTTTACTTTTTTATGCTGTTTTTTTGATGCTATGATCATTCTGGCACCACTGTGTTGAAGTCTGAATATTAGTTCTGATTCATTGAGGAGAATTGATAGTGGGACATTGACGGCTCCGGTGTACAAAATGCCAAGTTCACTTACCATCCAGTCATTGCGACCTTCAGAAAGCAAAGCAATTCGATCTCCTTTTTTAATGCCATAACTTAACAGACCGCTTGCAAATTGATGAACCTGTTCCCTGATTTCTTTATAGCTGGCAGCTTCAAACTTATCCTCCTTTTTTTCCCACAAATAAGGATTATTTTCATATATCCTTACACTATCTTCAAAAAACCGGATTATTGTTTTCATGGGTTTATTATTTAGGTCTAAGATATGAATTAGTCTGGAATTTTGTGAGAGGACAAGAAATTCTTATTTTTGTATAAACTTACATTAAATAATTGTGTCATGAGAAGTCTCCTAGTTTCATTATTAATTGTATTACTACTACTTCCTTCCTGTAATTTTATCAAAAAGAAAGGTTGGTTTGGGACGGGTAGGGCAGCAGAGGCTGCTATGCAAATCAGGATGGATAGCATACGTGTAGCTGATTCCCTGAAGAGAGTAAGGGCATTAGAAATTGAGCTGGCAAGGGAACAGGCGATTCAGGACTCATTGTTGAGCCTTGAGGAGGACATGAATTACTATGACTATCAATATAGGTACCATATCATTGTGGGTAGTTTTATTACACCCGAATATGCACTTGACCATTTTGATTTTTACTCATCCATGGGATATCAGACCCAAATTATTGAGGGAGTAAATGGTTTTGACCTTGTATCTGCAATGGGTTTGGATGATTATCGCCAATCGCTATATCAGCTTGAGAATTTCAAGGATACAGTCGATATAGATTCATGGTTGTATATTTTCCCTGAATAAATTTCGCCTAAATTATTTTCTTTTTCTTGAGAATTGCAAAAATGGATTGTGCAATTTCCGTTTTTTTCAGGGAAGCACAATTGTATGTAATATCAAATAATGATTCCTGGTCGGTTTTTTTTGCAAATTGCATCATGAAGTGAGTTCTTTTCCGATCGTAATCATTCATGAATTGTAATGCCTGTTTTTTGTCGATGTTATGGGTTTCCATTACTTTTATCAATCTCCAGTCTGCCGGTGCAGTAAGTCTTATATGAAGGGCGTTTTTCATGTCCCTGCAAATGGCAGCACCTCCTCTTCCAACAACTACCACCTTACCTTTTTGCCCAATTGATCTGATTGCATTTTCTACAGCTTTATAAATTCTCATATCACTAGGGTAGAATTTAGAGATAGTTGTTAATATTCCATCAAAAATCCCTTGTTCGTTATATTTAAAGAAATGACGAAGTTCTGAAGCGGGAATTCCCAGTTTTGAGGCTGATTCTTGCAGTATTTCCTTACTTACACAGGTCCATTTTCCCTTTGTTTTTTCATTGATCATTCCAACCAGTTCCATTGCAATTAATTTTGCAGGACAGCCAAGTTGCCGGGAAATGGTGATAACAGGACCAAAGGCTTGCTTAATTTTCTCTTTTTCAGAGATACGGTCCCTGGCGTATTTACTTACTATGATACCCATGATTGATAATCGCTTTAGAAGTGACAATTTTCTCATATAAGTTAATCAAATTTGAGAAGAAAGTCAAATCCAAATTGGTAAATTTGACTTTGTTGTAGGACGTTTTAGCACAAGGGCTTTGGAATAATAGATATCCTGTTTTGTGCAATGCATGACCCATCTTTGGGCTAATGAAATTATTTTACGATTGTCTCGGACCTGTCAGGGCCTACGGAAATAATTTCAATAGGCACTTTTAGTTTATCTTCTATGAAACTGGTATAGTGTTTTATTTGGTCGGGCAAATCAACAAATTTTACAATTTTGCTTAAATCATTTGACCATCCGGGGAAATCAGAATACTCTGGCTTGAGGTTTTTGCTTATTTCAAATGGGAATTGAGATCCAGGGGATCCTGAATCTTTATAGTTTGTGCAAATCCTGACCTTATCAAAACCAGTCAGAACATCTGCTTTTGTCATGATTAAACGAGTAACACCATTCAGCATAATCGAATATTTCAAGGCTACTATGTCTAACCAGCCACATCTTCTTGGTCTTCCTGTAGTTGCACCAAACTCATTTCCATTTTTCCTTAATCGTTCTCCAACATCATTGATTTGTTCCGTTGGAAAGGGGCCACTTCCAACCCGGGTGGCATAGGCTTTAAAGATTCCATAAACTTCCCCAATTCTTCCAGGAGCTACTCCAAGTCCGTTACAGGCACTGGCACAAACCGTATTGGAAGAGGTTACAAAAGGGTATGATCCAAAATCAATATCCAGGAGGGTTCCCTGTGCTCCTTCAGCAAGTACAGCTCGATTTTCACTCAGGTATGAGTTGATAAGGTATTCACTATCCACAATCTTGAATCGTTTGATAGTTTCAATAGAATCGAGCCATAAGGGTTCGTAATCGTTTAGCTCTCCTTGATAGTCATAGTCAAATTGCCGCAGAAGGGAAATATGCTTTTTCTTCAGGATTTTGTATTTTTCCTCAAAGCCGGGACTTATTATATCGCCTACTCTCAGACCATTTCGTCCGGTTTTATCCATATAAGTAGGACCTATACCCTTCAGGGTTGAGCCAATTTTCCTTTTTCCCTTTGAAGCCTCAGAAGCAGCATCCAGGGCTCTGTGTGTAGGCAATATTAGATGGGCCTTTCTGGAAATAAATAAATTTTTTGTCAATTTTAGCCCAATCCCTTCCAGCTCTTTGATTTCATTATAAAATATCAGGGGATCAATAACCACACCATTTCCAATGAGGTTTATTTTTTCCGAATGATGAATCCCTGACGGAATGGTATGAAGTACATATTTATTTCCATCAAATTCAAGCGTATGTCCGGCATTTGGTCCCCCCTGGAATCTGGCTATCACATCATATTTTGGTGTAAGTACATCCACAATTTTACCTTTGCCTTCATCTCCCCATTGAAGACCTAAGAGAACATCCATTTTCATCTTGTAGGATTTTTTGAGCTTTAAATATAGCATTGCAAGATACAAATTCTTTGATGAATATATTTGTATTATACAGGTCTAATTCAAATAAAAAACCTCCTGTCAGGAGGTTTTTTAGACTTAAGAAATTTAATAGATACTCTTTTATTTTTTTGCTTTTTCCCCTTCCTTAAGGCCATAAATATAAAGGGAATGGTATAAGGGTTTGAAATTGTTCAATTCACAGGCCGTTTTGATAATTTCATGGATTCTTGGATCGCAAAACTCAATGACATCTCCAGATTCAGTGTCAATCAGATGATCGTGTTGACTGCAATGGTAGGCTTTTTCAAACTGTGCAATATTTTTCCCAAACTGATGTTTGATGACCAGGTTGCAATCAAGCAGAAGTTCAATGGTATTATACAGAGTGGCCCTGCTAACTCTGTAATTCTTATTCTTCATGAAGATGTAAAGTGATTCTATATCGAAATGCCCGTTCCTGGAATAAATTTCGTCGAGTATGGCAAATCTTTCAGGAGTTTTCCTGTGGCCCTTTTTTTCAAGATACTCTGTAAATATTTGCTTTACGGTCTGTTTTGTATCTTCTTTTATCATACATAAGTAGATTAAAATTCAGAGCTTAAATTTAATCAATTTATTTAAAAATAAGGTATTATTTAGAATAATTTTAAAAAACTAAGTGCCCACAATCTCCTCACGTTTAACAGAATCGACACCTTTTAACTTGCTCAGGTTTAGAATCAGGTTGTTTAAGTCAGCGGTATTATGCACATATAAATCGACAATACCTTCGAAAATACCGTCATGAACTTCAACATTCAGGGAGCGAATATTTACACTCAATTGCTGGGAAATAATTTCAGTAATATTCCTGATCATTCCTATTTTATCTATTCCAACCAGGTTGATCCTGGCAAGATAAGAAAGTACCTTATGAGTGGTCCATTTTGCAGAGACTATCCTATTGCCATGATGTGACATAAGTTTTACGGCCTCATTGCAGTTTGATTTATGAATGATTATGCTTCCATTTTCGTCTTGGTAGCCAACCACATCATCACCGGGGATAGGGCTACAGCAACTTGAGATAGTATATTTTGCTTCAGATTTATCAGGGTCTTCACGAATTATGAAAGGTTGTTTGAAATTGAATTTCTTACTTTCTTTTTTCTCTTGTTCAATGGTTTTTTGTTTTCCAAATTGTGGTCGCCAGTACCAGATCCATTTACTGCTTGATTTTTTCCTCAATATCTTTTTCAGGCCATCCAGGTTAATAATCCCGCTACCTATATTGCTGTACAACTGATCTTTACTGATCACCTCATAAGCAGGAAGAAGCTTTTTAAACACCCTGCCGGATGGTTGAACATTATGTTTTTTTAGTTCTTTTTCAAGGATATCTTTTCCCAGCTCAATACGGTTGGTTGTTTCTGCCTTTAGTGATTTTGTAATGCTGGATTTAGCTTTTGCTGTTGTTACATATTTTAGCCATTCTTGTTGTGGTTTGCTTTTTTCAGAGCTAATGATCTCAACCTGATCGCTTGATTTAAGAACATGACTGAAGGGAACCAGTTTGTGATTTACTTTTGCTCCAATGGCTTTATCTCCAATTTCGGTATGTATGTCATATGCAAAGTCAAGAACGGTTGCATTTTTAGGAAGTGATTTGATATGTCCTTTCGGAGTAAATACCAATATTTCGGCTGAAAATAAGTTTAACTTAAATTCATCCAGGAACTCCAGTGCGTTGGATGCAGAATCATCAATAAGTTCCCGGATTTTTTTAATCCACTTATCGAGTTCGCTATCTTCCCCTGTACCATTCTTTTTATATTTCCAATGCGCAGCAAGCCCTTTTTCAGCAATTTCATCCATGCGTTTTGAACGTATCTGAATTTCAGCCCATTTGCCGTAGGGACCCATCACTGTACAGTGCAGAGCTTCATACCCATTTGCTTTAGGTTTACTAACCCAATCTCTTAAGCGGTCAGGTTTAGGCAGGTAAATATCGGTGATTATAGAATATATATTCCAGCATTGAGTTTTTTCAGGGATTCCTTCTACAGGATCAAAAACAATTCGAATGGCAAGTAGGTCGTAAACTTCTTCAAAGGAAATTTTTTGTGTTTGCATCTTATTCCATATGGAATAGATTGATTTGGGCCTGCCATTAATTTCGTAGTTTAATTTTGTGCTGTCAAGCCTGGAGATTATTGGCAGAGAGAATTTTGTGATCTCATTGATCCTCTTTTTCTCATTTACTTTTATTTGTTTTCCAATTTGCCTGTATACCTTATTGTGCCGGTATTTAAGGCTTAGGTCCTCTAACTCGGTTTTTATAGCATATAAGCCAAGGCGGTGTGCAAGCGGTGCATAAAGGTAAATTGTTTCCCCGGCAATCTTCAGCCTTTTGTTGGGCGGCATAGATCCCAGAGTACGCATATTGTGTAATCGATCTGCAAGTTTTATCAATATTACCCGAACATCGTCTGAAAGTGTAAGAAGCATTTTCCTGAAATTCTCAGCCTGGAGGGAGGACTTTTTATCAAATACCTCAGATATTTTTGTCAGGCCATCAATAATAGTTGAAATTTTTTCTCCAAAATTACTCTCAATGTTTTCAAGGGTGTAATCAGTGTCTTCCACTACATCATGAAGCAAAGATGCGCAGATGGAAATGGTTCCCAGTCCCATTTCCTCTGAAACAATTCTGGCAACAGCAATTGGATGCAGAACATAGGGTTCTCCTGACCTTCTTTTCATATGCTTATGTGCCTCATTGGCAACTTTAAAAGCTTTGCGGATCTGGTCTTTATTATTTCTGGTGGTAACCCTTTGCAAATTATTCAGGAGCTCATCAAATTGCTCCTTAATTAATTGATTATCATGTTGCGAAATAATGGACATTGAAATCTTTCTGTTAAATGCCTGTTAATATTTTCATGGTTTGTTCCAGGCAAAATTTGCCTAAATGCAAAGTTAAGAAAAACAGCCACGAATTCACTATTGGAATATGCTAATCAATTATATAGAACAGCAACCTGTCCTGTTCTTTCAATTAGTTTTCCATCAGGCGAAACAGCACGGACATAATATACATAAACACCTTCCAGTACCGGGTCTCCTGAAAATGTGCCGTCCCAGGTTGCAAACGGATCATGGGTTTCAAAAAGAGTATTTCCCCAACGATTCTTTATAATAAAAATGTATTTGTCAGGGAGAAAGGTAAGAACAGGCCAAAAAGTATCGTTCAATCCATCGCCATCGGGAGTAAAAGCATTGGGCATATAGATCATGGGTTCGGGATATTCACAGCTGATATTTGAGATACTATAGAGCCCACTTTCTTCCCGGGCCTTGACATGATAACAATACTTTCCGGAATTTCCTATATGAGCTTCATCCTCTACATCATCTATGTAGCTTGTTGTTTCGGTAGTCAATACTGCAATACTTATAGGGGTTTCTTCATCAATTTGACGATATACTTCGTAGCCTTCAACACCATTTTTCCAGTTCAGATATTCGTTCCATTCAAGCCTATTCAAGAAATTATTATTGCTTGTAGATAAAGAAATAGTGCTTGCAATATTTGAGGACCTGGCAATTTGCAGGCAATGATTCATGGATACTAGTTTGTAGTAGTATGGTTTTTGTTCCGGGATAATATCTGTAATAGTTTGCACACTATCATAAATATTAAGGCGATTAATAGTATCATAAGCCCCTGTAATATTTTCACTTCTTAAAAGATAGTACTTGTGAAGCTCGGATGCAGGATCAATTTTGAAATTCAGCTCAAGTGTAAGTTCATCTGTGAAAATTGTACCAAGGGCATTAATATATTCTGGAGGGGCATTCATGTCAACCAGGATTGTGTCACTGTTGTTGGATGTAGAAATGCGTCCAGCCTCATGCAGTGCTTTTATATAATAGACATATGACTCATGGGCAATAATGCCTGGGTCTGAGTAGGTGGTATCACCAGGAGTAATTGTATCTATTGCTTCCTCGTTCCTATAGATTATATAGCTAAAAAGGCTATTTCCCCAACCTACATAGTTATTCCAGAGTAAATTTGCACTTCCGGTACAGGAGTCCAGTTCTGTTTTTAAAAATATGCTTGTATGCGGAGGCATTGACAAAGCACTTTCTCTATTTAGAGTTGAGTCCCATGCGGATATGCTGTATGACCAGGATTGCATAAGTCCCAATTGACTTAACCATGTATAATTAATAGCAGTTCTATCCAAAATAGTATCAACAGGTTCAGTCGTACCAACTGGAGGTACCCACCTGTAGATTATATATCCTGCAACATTTATTGAATCGCTTGGAATCCAGTTGAAAGAAGTGTATCCTTCAGGACTGACACTTACATTCAGCAAAACAATTGTGTCAGGTACCTGGGCATTCCCCTGATTCAGAAAACAGGCAAGCAAGCATAATATTATGAGACTTCTTTTCATTTTTTAAGACCTAATAAACTGCAGAAATACTATACGTTTTTTGTCCCGTAGGGACAATATGTTTATAGGATACACCTGAGTACCACTAAGTAAGTCCCATAGGGACGATATATTTATTATACCTCTTTCAAAATATATTTCTCCTCAAAAGGAACTCTAAATATTCTTCCTGAAAAGTGTATAGGTGTTTGCCATTTGTTTTTAATATGTCGTCCCTAAAGGGACTTGGTTTTCGTTCTTGGTAAATCATCTACAAATATTTCGTCCCTAAAGGGACTTATGTTTTGTTATTAACAAAGCTGCTACAAATATTTCGTCCCCAGAGGGACTTATGTTTTGTTATTAATAAAGCTGCTACAAATATTTCGTCCCCAGAGGGACATAAATCTACAATGAAGTTAATTGTTTCTTTTGCAATATTATCTTTT
>JAYEGO010000410.1:0-2559 GCA_034659155.1 Bacteroidota bacterium
CTCCCCCTGAAAAAGCGATACCCATTCCCAGTTGGATGAGGTCTGGTTTTAATTCCTTTTTGTATTCCACTTTAAATTTGGGCAGGTAAACATTTACTTCCGTTTCATTTGAGAAACTTTCCATCCAGCTTTCCCAGTTCACCGGGTTCATTTCAGAAACAAGGCTGTTTAATGAAACATTATATTTGGGAAGTAAAACTACCATAGTGAAATTCCCCTGTCCGTAAGGCAACTCAACAGCCTGGAAAAGATCGTTTGAAGCATAGCTTATTTTCTCCTTAAACGACATTGTTTTTACATCTTTCAGGAGATCCCCATTTTGTTTGTAAAATGGCTCATCTTTAGTGTCGTCTTTATTAAACTGGTATTTCCAGATGCCTTTAAAGTAAACCGCATTGATCAGAAACATTATATCCATTGGATCAATCTCTTCAATGATTTCATCGATTTTATCATGTGTTTTATCTGAAACCCAATTGTTGATTATGTCAACAGAAGCAGGATTGGCAAAATTGAGGGCTGTAACTTCAGCATCATAATAATTCTTGTTGATATTCAGAAAATCATCCTCCACATAAAAATTATCACGGTACCATATTGAATTGGCAATTTCCATCATCACCTTAGGATCAACGCTAAGCAGAGCACTTATCAGCTTTTGATAAGATTGATTGATTTCTTCCACACTTAAGCCATTGAGATGCAATACTTTTTCAAAAGCTTCTTTTGTATCACCATTTGCACCATTGTATGTCATAGCCAGGGCCAGAGCCATACTTAGGGGTGAGATCATGAAGTTATCATCGCCTTCCTCATTTAATGCAATTTCTTTAAAAATGTCAAAAGCAAAATGATTGCTTGTTTGAAGAAGTTGAAGTGATTTCTGATCCAGATTGATAGGTTTTGGCCCTTGGGCTGGGACAGGTTCTTTCTGGCAGCTTCCAAGCAATAATGCCGGAACCAGAACCATATAGATTAATAGATGTGATTTCATTTTATTTGTTTTTAGATATTTCTATAGAAGTTATTATTATTCTAAGCGATTTATTTTATCAACACCAACATAGTACAAATCAAACCCGCCTTTTCCACCGGGCCGGTTTGATGAAAAAAGCATTAAATCATTACTGAAATCCCATTGAGGTCTCACAATTGGTCTGAATTCATCATATTCCGTATTAATTTTATTACCAAAATTTATCGGATCACTCCATTGGTCATCTTCAAGACGGCAATAATATAAATCGTATCCACCAAAACCACCTTCACGGTTTGAAGTAAATACTAATAGATCATGGGAAATAAAGGGGCACTTATCGTCAAATTCAGATGAAAGTAGAGCATCCTTTTCTACCAGGGCTGGTGAATTATCTGTTAGTATTTCAAGTATTTCTTTATTATTGTCAGTTCCCACTTTATAAATACTGAAATTACCTTCCCTGTTTGATGTAAAGTAGATTTCAGAATTATCATTATTGAATGTTGGATAAGCATCATCGAACTCAGAGTTTAAGAATTCAACTTCAAGAGGAGTTACATAATTCTCATTCTCAAGATTCTGTGTAAACATAATATCCTGACTCCCACTGGCATTATTTGAATATAAAAAGAAATATGGCTGGTAGTTATTACCATTGTAATTCCATTCCATTGGAACCAGGTAAGGTCCAAACTCATCAAAGGAGGTGTTAATTTTTTCCAGGGCTTTAATTATGCCGGAATTTTCGTGGTAACTATAATGTTCAGGGTCTTTATTTTCAAAAACTTTAAGTGTCCCATCTGTTCTCGAAAATTCGATAGTCATTAATTTGTAAATAATGTCATAATTTGCACCATTACTGTTTCTGTTTGTTGAAAAGCAAAGAGGAAATGTTTCTCCAATTATGGGTGATGCCATATTGTAATCATCAAATTCGGTATTAAACCCGGATAGATTTGTTGGTGTTTCAGGGAAACTCCCTGTGAAATATTCATATTTAGGACAGGCAACCAGAACAACCAGCATTAGTCCAAATAATAAAAAATTCCTAATGAATATTCGGGTTTTCATATATTTCAATCTCTAATAAATACAACTTGCTGATAATACTCTTGCAGGCATCAGGAATCTGCTTCCGGGTCAGTCACCTTTCCCATAAACATAATTGCATTGGTAAATTTCTCGTTAATTACAAAAATAAACGGGTGGTCAGCCCTGAATTCATTTGATGGGCCAACACTGGTTGTCCCGAAGGTTACTGAAGTAACTGCAGCAGCCTCTGTTCCTTCTTCGTTTACTTCAATAAATGTTTTATGTTTTACCGACGAGATATACAGATAAATATCAGGGTTGATCTTTGAAAAATCAGCACTGCCATTTGGATCAAAAGCAATTTCCATTCCCAATTGCGAAAGAAGCTCTTCTAGTTCTTTCTCAAATTCAAATGTAAATTTCGGTAAGAAAACATCAAAATCGGGCCTGTTGTAAAAACCTTCCATCCATGTTTTCCAGTTATTATGGTTCATGTTGTTTACCAGACTGTCAATTGAAACTCCTGATCGTGGCAACATTACTATCAT
>JAYEGO010000411.1:0-10334 GCA_034659155.1 Bacteroidota bacterium
TGTAGTACATTGTAATCCGGAAAATAAATTGAGAGGTTTGCAGATACTGCAGACCTTTTTTAGTTTAAAAAAAATTATGTTCCTAACATGAATGTATCATTTTTTATTATATTTTTGCACACATCACAAACCAAATAAACAGAAATGAGAACTGCAATTAAAAGTATTTTGGCCGTAGCTATTTTGATTGTCGCGTATTTACTTTTTGAAAGTATAAACGACCCTATCCGGTTCAACAGGGAGGTCAAGAAAAGAGAAACTGCCACAATTAAAAGATTGAAAGACATTCGTACAGCCCAGACTGCTTACAGGGCAAAATATGGTGAATACACCGGAAGTTTCGACACTCTTATTAATTTTGTAAAGCACGATTCATTTCCTTTTGTAAAAGCCATTGGGAGTATTTCGGACAGCTTGTGGGACTTAGGGGTTACTGAGAAAAAGGCATTGGAAATGGGAATTATTACACGTGATACCACCTATGTTCATATTCTGGATTCCTTGTTTGTGAGGGGTTATCCCATTGATTCCTTGCGATATGTACCATATTGCGATACAAATCAATTCTTCCTGGGTGCCACTGATCTGGTAACTGTTTCGAAAGTAAAGGTTAAAGTATTTGAAGCCAATGTTTTGAATAATATTCTTTTACATGGATTAAACAAGCAATTGATTATCAACTACAATGCCCAAAGAGAAAAAATTGTTGGGTTTATGGGTCTTAAAGTAGGGTCTCTTGAGGCATCAACAAACAATGCCGGAAACTGGGAATAAACTTCCACATATGGTTGAATTCGAATTTCTGGATGAAACCTTAGATATTAATTCTACACCATCCTATCATTTGTCCATTCAGGCAAACCTGGATGGACTTGTTTTTTCTATACTGGATACTGTAAGAAACAAATACATAGCTTTAAAAAGCTATGGGCTAACCGAAAAAAATATTGCAGATTTTGACTGGTATGAATCCATCATTCAGAAGGATGAATTTTTATTGCAACAGTACAAAAGTGTTGGACTGATATATGTTGGAGAAAAGTCAACTCTTGTCCCTGACCCTCTTTTCAGAAAAGAAAGCATCCGGGATTTCGCTGACATTAATATGCAGATAGATGATAATGAAGAGGTTCATTTCAATAAAATACCCAGGGTAGATGCATGGACTGTTTATCCAATTCCAGTAAAACTTGTAAATGTTTTTCAAAAACAATTCCCAAATGTTTTGTTTTTTCACCAATCCCTTCCTTTTATCAATCAGTTGATGCTGAACCAAAAAAATAGTGAAAACAAGCCTCAAGTATACATTAATCTATTTGCATCCATGTTCGAGATGGCGGTGGTTGAATCTAAGAACTTCAAGTTTTACAATTGTTTTCCTTATAAGAACGTAAATGATTTGCTATATTTTATTCTGAATGTTTTTAACCAGATGAAGCTTCCGCCTGAACATACCAATCTATATTTGTCAGGGAAGATCACACGGCAATCGAGCTTGTATGAGAATCTGAAAAGATACATTAAAAAGCCGGAATTCAGGAAGCCAGATTCACACTATAATTACAGTTATACATTTGACAGCTTACCGCGACACAGCAATCTGAATCTGCTAAATCTTTATCCTTGCGTATAATCAGCGGAAAATATAGAGGTAAGGCCATTACTCTGCCAGGAAATTTCAATGCACGACCGACTACTGATTTTGCCAGGGAAGGCTTATTTAATATTCTCGAAAATAATTTTAATATTGAGAATTTAAGTGTGCTGGACCTTTTTTCTGGCACAGGTAGTATTAGTTATGAATTTGCATCCCGGGGCTGCCGGCAAGTGCATCTTTATGAAATAAACCGTAATCATTTCCGGTATATTATTAAAACCATTAAAGATTTGAGATTAGAGCAGGTAAAAGCTTTCAACAAAGATGTCTTCAGAAGCATACCGAAAATCAAAACACAGTTTGACATTATTTTTGCTGACCCTCCCTATGATCTGAAAGAAGGCAAAACCATCCCTGACATGATCTTCAGCAATGAACTTCTTAAGGCAAACGGATGGTTAATTCTTGAACATCCCGGGGCTTATGATTTTTCAAACCATGAACATTTCATTAAACACCGGAATTATGGAAGTGTTCATTTTAGTTTTTTTGAATAAGCTATATATAAATAAAAAATACACTAATGTCCAGAGAAAAATTGTTAATCCGCTACGCGGAATATGCAGTCATTAATAACTACCTCTCCTACAACACTTAATCCGCTACGCGGAAATTCTCCGTAGGAGATTTCGTATTGTAGAAAAAATATCCTTCTGACCAAATACCTCGTAGAGGTTTTACAATATGAGAGATTTGTAGTCATTCTATTTATTAGCAGTGTACTATTGTAAAAAAATAAAAGATTTATTTTTTTTTGGAATTTCAAAAATTCAACTACTTTTGCAATTCTAAATTGAACGGTCACGTACCTGCCTGCCGGCAGGCAGGGTTCAGTGCCGAAAAATAGACTGATGATTTTCGGGATTGGTTAGAATGCCGGCTTTATTTTGGATCTTTGAAATTTGCAGTTAATGATAATACGGTCACGTAGTTCAGTTGGTTAGAATGCCGGCCTGTCACGCCGGAGGTCGCGAGTTCGAGTCTCGTCGTGACCGCAAAGTTTGAAAACCCGATGAGTTTTGCTCATCGGGTTTCTTATTTCAAGACAGTGACCCAAGCTTGCTTAAGGAAACTGAATTGAAATAAGAAACTTAAGCTGTGATAGCAGCTTTGGGTTTTTAAACTCTGCAGGGTGGCCCCCCGCAGGGGAAGAGTCCGTGCTGACATCCGACGGCAGGAGGATCGTCAGTACATTCTCGTCAAATACCCAAGCTTGCTTAAGTGAATAGAAATAAAATAAATACTAGTTAATACATCATTCCTGATTCCTGCTTTTGCAGGAATGATTACTTGAAGTAGGGATTTCATACATCTCTGCAAGCTTGCCCTGCAGAGCATATACGTCAACATAAGAAGAAATCTATATGTAATAGATTCAATTGGTTATTATTAATTGCCTTATAGAGTTTCCGGGAATAGTTAATGTTTATAATTTGATAAGTCAGTTTTGAGCTGACTATATATTATTATTTCAAGTACGCTGAAGCGCACTGAAGACAGTTGTTTGCTTACATTCAACACCATGCTAAAGCATGGTGCTTTTTTTTGAATCCTATTCATTCTGGTTTAGCATTTGTGCTTCAATTCTTAAGAAAAGATAAAATCGCATATTTACATGTACTTTTAACAAGTCCACAGACAAGGTTATGGGTCATAGTAAGGTAGAAGGCAAAATGCATCCTGTACCATGGGTTGACTGGGACAATATAGCCCCTGCTGGTTCAATAAATTCAAGCGTTCATGAAATGTCAAAATGGATCATGCTACAACTTGGACGTGGAACATATCAGGATAAGCAATTTTTCTCAATGAATTCATCTATAGAAATGTGGACTGTAAATAATCCTTTTAAAGTTTCTGAAGCATCCATGAAACTTTGGCCAAGCAAACATTTTAGCGGTTACGGACTGGGATGGAGCTTGTATGATTACCATGGGAAACTGGTGGTCACTCACGGAGGTGGATTAGAAGGCCAGATATCAAGGGTATTGCTTGTCCCGGAAGAAAAAATTGGAATGGTTATTCTTACAAACAGCATCAATAGCCTGCCAGCCGTGCCTGCCTGCGGCAAGAGCCCGCACATAGTAAGGTCTATGCAAAATTTGGTCGAGATAGTTCATTCCACCCCCACCTTCGGTTATGCCCTCAAGGGGGACATATGTCTTACCCCGAAATTGAGTTTGTATTTTCAAAAAAAGCACCATGCTGCTTGCCCGCCGGCAGGCGGGAAGCATGGTGCTGTGTTTACAAACAACTGTTATTAGAAGTTTGAGTTTACAGGTTCAAAATCATGACCAAAAAGCCATGGTCCAAGCCTCATTTTATACGTTTCAATAGCCAGGTGTCTTCATATTCAGGGTGACTTTTTCTGATCCTGAATATTTCCTGTCGTGCAACTTGCTCATCATTGGTACCCATAACTGAAACCCGATATAAACCTTCCTGGTTTTGCAAGAGCTCTGAAATAAAACCAGATTGTGCAATATCCTCCTGATGCTGCATGGCATTTTCCCTTATACTGAAACTCCCAATGATTACATAATATTTGTATATAGACAGCTCTTCTCCGGGTTCTTCTATAATCACTTCTTCCTTCTCCTGAATTTCCTGGACAGGCTTAATTAAGGTTTCCTGTGACTGAACCACAGGAGGCTCGGTATTTGCTTCTGATTGGCTTTTCTTTTGAGTACTACAGGCAACAAGGCCCAAAAGCATTATGAACAATAACAAAGGTAAATTTCTCATATTGATTTTATTGGATTAGAATATGCAAATATGAAAAAGTTTCCCGAACATTCATCCGGAATAGGTCAATTTATATGTAAAATTTGAGTTAATTTTCGCAGTGCGGGGTTAAGGTCTATGAAAAAGCTTACTGAAGGGAGTTTACCACAAATATAATATGGTTATAAGGCAGACGTTGATCAGGATCTTCTGAATGCCTTACAATCCCAACAGAACTATCAAATACCCACTGGTCCCAATTGATTTCATCCATTTTTACCTGGGCTGCTATATAAGTACCTCTTCGCAGCTTTGCAACCGGGCTTGTCCCTTCCACAAAATTCAGTCCCAATGAAAATTCCTGTACAATTTTATTCCGGTTTTTTGTAAGAACCATATTCAACAATGCTTCCCCAATATTTGTAAGTGAAGAAAGTGTAGGAAGAGATGCATTTACCAGGTCCAGGCCAAGCCGTACAGCATCACTCTCCAGAACTTTCAGTGCACTTTCATCCCTGTTATTGCTTACATTCACTGTTTTCACCCAGAATTCCAGGCCCTGTGAGGGTACATTCAGCCCCCTGAATATTATGTTTCCCATTCCTCCTGCTCCCTGCTTTTCCTTTGATAAAAAACGCTGCTGAAACTGTATGGTTTGCATTTTTGTTGAATCTGAATCATGTGCATGATTGATCTCAAAACTCATTAAAACATTATGACGACCAACCCCCGGATAATTCATAGTGAATAGTCCACCCAGCAGGATATTTACCTTTTTTCCGACAAGATCTTTTTCAGGCTCAATAGTTCCGGCATGCTGTATGGAGACAATCCCTTTTTGTTCCGGACCGAAATACCCAAATGAATGCTCAGTGCCTCTCCATTTTGCGCGCGCTAATTTTGGGCTTTCATCCAGCTCACTAATCTTTATATTACCCAGGTCGGGATTTTCATCAAGGAGTTGTTGTATTTCCAAAGCTCCTTCAGAGTCATCAATTACCTTAAGGTATCTGATAATTTCATGAACAGTAAGGTCGGATATTCTTGTTTTCATGGCTTCTATAAGATTAAGGAATAATTCTTTCTTCAAAATACAAAAAAAATCATAAATAACACAGGAGTTAGGGTAGTTTCAATTTCCCTATTCAATAATCCCATCTATTGAAGATACCATTATTAGTCCCATCCGCTGCCGCTAAAGCTATAGCGGAGGCACTGGGACTTAATATTTATAGAAATAATTATCACAATTGAATACAAGTCCCTTTAGGGATGATATATAAAGTATTATCTTTCGAATTGAATAAATAAAGCCCCCAACATGATTAATATCCTTATAAGCATTTTTATTTTCATATTCCTGTCTGCCTGCAATTCTACAAATAATCAGTCAACAAATGGAAATTCCGATGAATATATTCAATCCATTTATGCCTGGAAAAATGAAAGAGTTGAATACCTGAAAGGGAGAGATGGATGGTTAAATCTTGCAGGCTTATATTGGTTGAACCAGGGGGAAAATACAGTTGGAAGTGATAAGGCAAATACCATACAATTTCCGGAACAAACTCCTGCTTTCCTTGGCTCTTTTATCCTGTATGACAATAAAGTTTTGTTTAAATCACACGATAAGGTACAGGTATATCATAAGGGAGAAGTAGTAAAACAAATAAATATGGAGATTGATATAAATCGTTCCCTTACAATATTAACCCATGATTCACTGGCCTGGTTTATTATTCAAAGAGAAGATCAGTTTGGGGTAAGATTAAGGGATTTCAACCATCCTGCGCTAAACAGACTGGACTCCATCCCATCTTATCCAATAGATATTAACTGGCGTTTGGAAGCGAACCTCAAGAAATTTGATACCCCAAAAAATATATCTGTTACTAATGTCCTGGGTATGATAAGCCAGGAAAAAGTAATTGGAGTATTGGAGTTTAATGTAAATGGATCAAGCTTTGAATTGTTTCCAATGGGAACAGAAAATGCCTTATGGATAATTTTTGCTGATGAAACTTCCGGGGTGGAAACATATGGAGGAGGAAGATACCTGGAAGTGGGGTCACAGGATGAAAATGGAAAATACTGTATTGACTTCAATAAGGCATACAATCCTCCCTGTGCATTTACGGCTTTTGCAACCTGTCCCCTCCCCCCGAAAGAAAATATCCTTGAAATTAAAATAACTGGCGGTGAAAAGGATCTTCCTCATACTATTCATTAGTATGAATTATTAAGCATATTTTCATTTTTATTATTTTATATATACCGTCCCTATGGGACCAGGTAGCCAGGCCAATATAACATTCTATAAATAAGAACTGGGCCTATAATAATAAGCTCAAAATACAATATGGTAAGATTTTTTTTCGATTCTCAGGATATACATTATTGGACTTTTCAATATTTATCATTTGTCCTTATTCATTCTTACTTGTTCAATGCATTTGACAGCCAGAGATAGGTCATCAAGTCCCTGAACCCCTATAATTTGGTCTGCATCCTTGCTGGCATATATAATACCATTGTAGCGATCATGAATTATATAAACTGAATTTTCTGTTTCCTCAAAACTCACGGCCTTTTCAAGTAGTTTATCCAAACTATTATTAACACTGGTAGATCCTTCAGAAGAAAAAGCAAACACTGTAAACCTTTTACCATCTACCTTATACTTGCAAGAAAAAACATGGTTCATGAAAGAGTACCCAAGAAAATTCCGTGATACAAAATATTCTGAATTTTTAATTCTTCCTGTTTCGGGAAATAATTGAAATATTTCAGGGACAGATTTCTCCCCTTCCAGTATATTTTCAAGAGAAACAGCAAGTTTTCCTATTATTCTATCTGCCTCCGGATCATTTGAATAAGTACTTACTTTAACATAGTATGGACCCTTAACAAAATGAACCAGGGAAGGCTCAGAATATCCCTGGACACCAAGATCTATAAAGTTATAATCCGGGGATCGTTCAACTGCATACATTCCAAAAGCATACACTGCATTTTCATGAATATATACCTCAACCTTATAAGTATTTTCTCCTTTTACATATTCAGCAATATTGAGTTTTGAAAAACCATAGTCCAGATAAGTATCTGCAGCACCATTGATATAATCCCAAAGCTTGTCGGGATAATAAACAGGATACTCCAATTTAATGTCAAATCCGGCAAGTTTGGGAAATTGAATATCTTCTATTTCTGGTGAAACTGCCAGAGCCAGACCATGGCCGAGAAAAATAGCAAGAAATACAATGGAAAAAAATCCACCCCATTTTTTATTATTCATAATTCCATTCACTAATATATTAAACAATAAAATCTGAAGGAACTTCCATAATGCGATGAATATCTTTCACCTTATCTGCCACAGAAAATCCTTTGGTACAATGAACTGTGCATTCTCCACAATCACTGCATACATTTGATGGAAGGTTCAAATCAGTTACCAGCTCCTTTGCCTTGGCCAGCTCATGGTAGCCATAGGTATACATATATGCACGCATAAGATCAGGGATATTTAGTCCCTTTTTACATTGGTCAAGGCACTCTTCGCAACCTGTACAATACAAACCCTGACTGGTTTGAGCCAATAAAATATCTTTCTTCTCCTCTTCAGTCAACTCCATATCTCTAAAGATTGAGAGATCGTCATCCAGTTGGTCAAAACTGGTAAATCCAGGTATACTGGTATGTATATTCGGGTTTTTCAAAGCCCACTTCAAAGCGGCTTTCGCATTTACGGGTTGATTTCTCTCTTTGTCAAGAAATCCGCCTGCCATAGTCTTCATGGCAACAACACCCAATCCTGCATCCGAGGCTTTCTTTATAGCCTCGTCCATTTCTTTTATGTGCTCTTGTTTAAAGTTATAAGAAGTAAGTACTAGCTCGTATACCTCACTTTCTATAGCAGCCATTATCACTTCCGGCTCATTCCTGTGAGTAGAAATCCCAAGGTGTCGTACCCGACCAGATTCTTTGACTTTTTTCATGGCAGCTAAAATTGGCTTATGTAATGCTGCTTCCCTTGTTGAAATAGCGTGATGGTAAAGAATATCTACATAATCAAGACCCAGGCGTTTCATGCTCACATCAAATTTTTTCATAAAATCTTCCTCCGTTGCTTCCTCACCATAAAGACCGGTTTTCCTATCCTTTCCTGCAACACCAATTTTAGTTGCCAAAACGAATGAGTCGCGGGGATAATCTTTGAGTAACTCGCCCAGCATTTCCTCATTTCTTCCCTTTTGATAACTATTGGCCGTGTCAAGATGCACAATGCCCTTATCAAGTGCTGCCCTTACCAGGTTGGGATTATCGGCCCTCATAACACCCATACTAAGTATGGGAAGTTTTATGCCTGTATTACCCAATGTACGATAGATCATCTTTACCGAATCATTTTCCTCTGATTCAGCAAAAGTTCCTTGGGCTTTCAATCCTGCAGCTCCGGCAACAATACCGGATGCGCCAAGGAAGGAAGATTTCAGAAAATGCCTTCTGTTTACTGATGTTTTCTTTTGTTTCATAGTTTTAATGTTTTTTACTCCATGAGGTATAAACAGGGTAAGAGCTTGATTTTGGGAAAGATATTTAACAAAATATTTAGAAGCAAATTAAATATCTCTTTTACTCGTCTGACCACTTATGATTACGGCCAGTAAACAGACTTATCTTTTTACCCAGGGAACTACCCAATAGTGGTCTGACGAGTATCTTGCCATGGCGATTAGAATTTCAGGGCTGTTTTTAATGCCTTGTACCCTGGTTTACTGGTAGGCACAACCTCTCCATTACCTAAAATAAGATGGTAACTTTCCTTTTCAAAAAGTTCAAGCCTGGAGATTTTATCAATTTGAACTATGTAAGACCTGTGTACCCTGATAAAAACCCTTGCCTCGAGAGTGTTCTCAAATGATTTAAGAGTCTTCTGCTTTAAAAACCTTTTGTTCTCTGTATGAATCATAACATAATCATCCTGGGCTTCAAGATAGTAAATATCTTCAGCAGGAATAACATGAATTTTATTCTTATCCTTTACTACAACCCTGTCCACTTGCTCCATGCTCTCATAAGCTTTAGTCATCAACTCTGCCGGAATCTGACTTTCTCCTCCATCTATTCTTTCCAGGGCTCTTTGAACAGCTGTGTTGAAGCGATCGCGTGAGAAAGGCTTTAAAAGATAGTCAACTGCATTCATCTCGAAGGCCTTTATTGCAAACTTATCATAGGCAGTAGTGAAGATAATTTCAGGCTTGTGGTCAATCAACTCAACCAGCTCCACACCACTAATCTTCGGCAAACGGATATCCAGAAAAATAAGATCAGGCTTTTTTGAATTAATTGCCATGATTCCTGAAAAGCCATCAGAATATTCACCATCAATATGAATCTGAGGGAAAGATTGAAGATAGCTTCTGAGGAGTTCTGCTGCCAGGCTTTCATCCTCAACAATTATGGCTTTTATTTGCTTTTCCATATGGATCAATTACAAATTTACAATTTATCATGAGATAGGGGAATTTTTAGCCTTACAACAAACCATTTGTCATCCTGATACTTATCCATCAGGTTTTCCTCCCTGTATGCCAAAAATAAACGATCCCTTACATTACTCAGTCCTGTCCCTGTCCCTGCAATAAGCTTCTTGTTTTCAATCATAGTATTTCGCACTTCAATGTTAAGAAAACCATCAGACGAACTGCATTTCAATTGAATCACAACAGGGTCGGTGCTTTCATGAACACCATGCTTAATTGCATTTTCAAACAATGGCTGTAAGATCATAGAAGGCACCTTCTGGTCTAAACATGAATTATCTATAAATTCCTCATAATTGATTCTTTCACCAAACCTTGTTTTTTCTATTTCAAGATATCTTCTAGTGTTATCAACCTCATTTTTTAGTTCTTTAAAATTCTCCTGATCAGACTCCAGGGAATAT
>JAYEGO010000412.1:0-2541 GCA_034659155.1 Bacteroidota bacterium
AAAGAGCAGCTTTACACTATGAAAAATGTTTACCAGTCAGTTTTTGAAAGTTTAAAGGCTCTGGAGCAGACAATGTAACAGGTGCTCTCCCCCTGTATAACTTTGGGATAGCTGCTATCAAGGAGAAACTGGGTCTGTAATACCATATAGATCTTATAAGTTTTATCAAAGATGCCAAAATTTAGTCTAAAACCTGACTTGCTGGATAACAGTCATCTGCAAAAAGATCTCAGTAAACGGTCTGCCAAGAGTGGATTTATAAGTATGAGTGCCCAGGTAGTCACTACTGGATTGAATCTGGTCAGAGGTGCCATCCTTGCAAGACTTATCGCCCCGGAGGATTATGGGTTACAGGGGATGTTGATGGGTGTTGTCAGCCTTGCATTAATATTTAAAGATTTGGGTCTGGGTACGGCAACCGTAAGGGAGAGGCAGATATCCCAATCTCAGATCAGCAACCTTTTCTGGGCAAATACATTAATTGGCTTTATCTCAATGCTGATAGTAATGCTGTGCGGGCCTTTGTTTGCCTGGTTTTACAATGAACCTCGTTTGATCGGGATGTCTGTTGTGCTGTCTCTTGGTTATCTTTTTGGCGGTCTGTCTGTACAGCATAGGGCATTGATGCGGAGGCAAATGTTATTTGGACGTTTATCATTTGTTACAATATCTGCCAATATACTGAGTTCGGCTCTTGGAATTCTTCTCGGATATCTTGGCTTTGGATATTGGGCATTGGTATGGATGATTACCTCAACAAATATTATTTTAGCTCTGGGGTTTGCTTTATTTACAGGGTGGATTCCTGATCTTCCATCTAAATCATCAGGGGTACGCAGTATGTTGAAAACCGGTACAGATGTCGCCGTACTTAATGCGTTCAGCACTCTTGCCAATCATGCGGATAAAATATTATTGGGTAAATTCATAGGCCCTCACGGGCTTGGACTGTATAACCGGGCATTTACATTTATTAACCAGATCAACGGGAATATCAGGCTTTCCCTGTTTGGTGTTGCTCTACCAGGCATGTCATCAATTCAATCTAAACCAGAACAATTCAGATCGTATTATTTGAAGTTTGTTTCTATTCTGGGTCAGTTGACAATGCCTTTTTCTGCGGTCTGTTTTTGTTTTGCCGATGAAATTGTTTTATTTTATTTAGGTCCAACCTGGGTGGAGACTGGTATTTTTTTGAGGCTCCTCTCTATTGGCGCTTTTTTCATGCCGGTTATAACCAGCCTGGACCAGATACCGCTTGCACTTGGATATTCAGTAAGATACCGCAATTCAGGTATTTTCAGAAGCTGTTTTTCAGTGATTTTAGTTTTTTTTGGAGTTGTTTATGCAGGTGCCATTGGTGCTGCAGTTGCAATTTCTTTATCGAATCTGCTTTGTCTTCCTGTATTTTTACTCTGGACAACAAAAGGCAGCCCTGTAAAACCAATTATATATTTACGGACTCTTGTAACCCCGATTCTAATTTCACTTATTCCGGTTTCTTGTGTTGAGTTTTACAGATTCATATCCTCAGTTGAATACCATGCCGGGATTAGTTTCATATTATTTGTCGTGATCTATCTGATTGTTTTTTTTATTACAGATTTGTTTGAGATTGGCTCAAACCTGAAATTGACTAAAAGAGTTCTATATATTGCTGTGCCAAGATTATCGAAAAAAGGATTTTAAAAATTGGATCGAAAAAAGATTAATATTCTATGGTTCACAAATGGTCCCCTGGAACCTTTGAAAAAAAGACTTGATTTGGGTTCAGGTGGCACAGGATATTGGATGACGGCATTACTGGAAAAACTTAATAGTTTCACAGATATAAAGATAATAGTTGCAACTGTTTATCCCCATGCCAGTGTAAGTACATCAATTAATGGAGTTGATTACCACCTCATATCTCAAAAAAGATCACGGATTTTACCTGCCTTTGAAACCCAATATATCCCGCAGTGTTTAGAATTGATTAATAAAATAAAACCGGACATTATCCATATTCACGGAACAGAAAGATTTTATGGTCTGCTTGGAGAACATATAAGTGATATTCCAATTATCATTTCTCTACAGGGATTAATTGACCCTTGTTCTGAATGGTTTAACACTTATGGCAATATCAGTCTGAAAGAAATAATACGAATGGAAACTGTCAGACGTTTCATTAATGGGTCTTCTCCCTTCAGGGGATATCTGGACATGAAACACCGTTCGAAAAATGAAATCAAAATTTTACAAAGCAATTCCTATTTTGTGGGCAGGACAGACTGGGATAAAGCTTATGTGGCCTCCCATAATAAACATGCCGACTATTATTCAATTTCAGAAATACTCAGGAAAAAGTTTTATGAGCACACGTGGAATATTAAGGATACACAGCGCCATCGAATATTCATATCCAATTGTCGGGGACCAAGAAGCGGAGCAGATCTCATGTTGAAAGCATTTGCAATAATAAAAAAAATATATTCTGATGCTACTTTGTTTATAGCTGGCTCCAATCCAGAAGAAAAAAATAACTACCAGCAATATCTG
>JAYEGO010000413.1:0-10249 GCA_034659155.1 Bacteroidota bacterium
CGAGAAACAAAAACACGCTTCCAACTAATATTAGCGCACCACCGATAAATTCAAATACAACACTCATAATGCACCCTCCAAATATCTGGCTAACACAATTACGCCAATAAAACCAAGAACCCCATAGATAAGGGCTACATCCAGGTATATGAACCGGTTAAAAACATAAGCCATTAAAACCATCCCCGATACAGAAATGGTTGTTAGTGTGTCCAGTGCGAGGACACGATCAGCTGCAGTTGGGCCTTTAATGATACGCCAGGCAGAAAAAATTATACCTAACACCATGAAACCAAAAGTTGCAAAAATTATAATCTGTATCATTCTGAGAATATTTTTAAGAGAATATTTTCAAATTGTTGAGCTATTTCAGTATGCACCTTTTCAGGATCATCTGTTTTTACATCAATCCAATGCACATATAATGTATCTTCTATGAGATCAACACTTAAAGTTCCGGGAGTAAGTGTAATGCTGTTTGCTAACATCATTTTTGCAAAATCTGATTGTAGTTTAGTTTTGAATTTCACAATCCCGGGATTAATAGGTAAAGAAGGGGAAAGCACCCTTTTGGCCATGTCAAAATTCGAACGAATAAGGGCAATCAGAAAGACAAATACATAAACGATCGAATAAAACAAACTAACAGGATGAAGAACTCTCAAGCTACAGCAGTCAAAAAAGCGACTGGTAAACAAAGCCAGCAGAAAACTTATAATAAGACCTGTTATAACTTCCTGTGCCTGAAAATTGCTTGTAAAGGCATTCCAGACAATAAAAAGGAAAAGCCAGTTAAGAAAAACACTGGTTAGTTTTTTATATAAAGTATTGGTTTCCATTTCAGGTAGATTCTAAAAGATACAAGAACTTAATCTAAATCATATTTCTTGCCACTGAAATATTTCATAAACTGGACTCTTTCATATTCTGCAGGATTTGGACTATTAATTTGGCTCATTTTACCTCTGAAATCATCCAGTTTATTATAATTATGCTTTTTCATCCAGGATTTCAAGCCCTCATTTAATTCCTTTACATATTCAATCCCGTTTTTATAAAGAACCGAGGTTACCTGCACTGCATTAGCCCCTGCTAATATTTGCTTCACAACAGCATCACTATTATGAATACCTGTAGAGGCAATCAGGTCGCAACTCAAACGTCCGGAAAGAATTGATGTCCAGCGCAATGAAATTGGCAAATCGGAAGGATTACTCAAAACACTTGAGGGTATCACCTTGAAATTTTCAATATCAAAATCAGGCTGAAAAAACCGGTTAAAGAGTACCAGGCCCTGAATATCTTTTTCAGATAATTTTTTTATAAAAGCAGCAAGATTAGAGAAATAGTAACTTAACTTAATAGAAACCGGAATATCTAATAAGCCTTTGATCTTATCAGTGAGATTAAGGTAGACATTTTCTATTTCTTTACAATCTTTGGAAAAGTCTGACGGGGGAATAAACAGGTTAAGCTCAATAGCGTCAGCTCCTGCTTCCTGAACTTTCTTAACAAAAAACTGCCATTCGTGAGTGCAAGTACAATTTATACTGGCTATTACCGGTATGTTTATTTCCTTTTTCGCTTCCGAGATAAGTCCCAGATACTTCTTGATATTGTCTTCCTTGATTTTATAGTCATAGTAATCAAGGTAATCCAGATTAGGAGCCTCTTGTTTTAGCTCCTCGCGGACAAGACTTTCATATTCATAATAAATTTCTTCCTCGAAAATAGATTTTAAAACCACAGCTCCCGCACCACTTTCTTCAATTTTCTTTAAATTCTTCAGGCTGGAAGATATACTTGAACTTCCAACAACCACAGGTGATTTAATTTTTAATCCTAAATAACTCGTTGACAAATCCATAACTTGGTGTATTTGATAATAGCTTGGTGATTCGGCGACAAAAGTAAACTTTATCTATTAAATAGAAACATATTCTTTAACATATATAGATACTTACATGTCTCGATCAGGTTTTCAAATTGTGATCGTTAATGCTATATGTGCCTGTATACCTAAATCGTTGAAAAATAATCAGACCTTATTTAATAAATTTTATTTAGAGAAATCTTTGTATTTTATGCCAAAATGTGTTGTACAACACATTTGTCGTTTAGTACTACCCGGTCTAAACCTGATATTAATAATTGGTTTTATTGTGTTTTTGTTTTTCCCTATCTTTAAGCCCTAATAAGTAAAACCCGAAAGACCTTTCAGTTGAGAAGACGGAAAAAGATAGAAGAAAAGTTTATTAGAAACAACCGGCAAACTATCATGCTAAACAGGAGGGAGATGAATGCCCTCAACGCTTTCTGTGAAAAATATAAAATAAGCAACCGCTCAAAATTTATGCGGGAAGCAATTATTACTACTATTCTAAAGAAATTCGATGAAGACTACCCCAGGCTTTTTGATGATGGGGAAACAGATCTTTTTAACCGGAATTAAGATCAAAAGTTTATTTTTTTATTATCGTCATCCTGAACTAGATTATCCCCTTTAGTTTTTACATCTGGTAAACTCCTTTCCTGCTAGCAAGTTAATGCATTGGAACCTTGACCTACCCTGTAAGGAAAAATGACTGTACAGGGCTAACAAAAAAAGATAGCCACAAAGACACGGAGACACTAAGAAAACACCAAGAAGAACTGAATTAATTGTTGGGAAAATCCTCTCCCTCAATAATTGAGAGAGAGGCATATTAAATCTTATCTTCTATTTAGAACTAGAATTTCACCGGAACTATCATTTGCACTTCTGCAGCTTTTCCATTGATCTTACCGGGATTCCACATTTTATCTGTTAATTGAATAAGCCGTTTGGCTTCTTCATCCGCCTTTGTGCTTAAGCCCCGAATAATCACTATTTCCTTCACCGAACCATCTGCACACACAATAAACTGAACATAAACAAAACCATTCAGCCCTTCAGCTACATTTCGTAAATTCTTCCTGAGGAAGGATTCCAGCGCCTTTATTCCACCTTTAAATTCAGGCATTTTCTCAATCATGCCAGTACCCTCCGGCATCTTTGTGTCTTCAGTTTCATAATCAACTGAGGCGTCTGCAATAGCAAAAACTTCATGAGATTTACTTTTTACCGGGGCGTGCATATACCTTTTTGTATATCGTGTTGAAACTCCCCCAATTGCATAGTTGCTTACACCCTGGGGTAATGGCAGAGGCTGCTTAACGGAAGTGTAATTGCCATTTTCATTCCTGATTTCAGAATCAAGGGCAATAAAAGAAGTGTACTGAGTCAGTAAATTATATTTCAATCCAATGCTGGTTACTTCCTCTATTAGCTCCTCATGGGAATATGAGACCTGGATATAGTCATCCAGCAAACGAACCTTCTCCCTGGCCCAAAGGTATTTCAGTGCGAGATTACTCTCTTCAGGTTTGCTCTCTTCAACCCTTAATGTTTTGATATACCTGCTTTTTCCGGTATAACCTGTAAGCTTAATACTTCCTACAGCCTTTCCTTTCCATTTTCCAAATACGATTACGGGCCTTTCTGCAAAAACATCAGGGGTATTCGCAGGTTGCACATCATATGTTTCAAAACCAGTAAATAAAAGTTCAATATTTGTAAGTACAGGCTGAGAAACATACTTCCTGAATTTTTCAGCAATAGAAAAAGCTTCATTTTCATTGGTAACAATAAAAGCTTCTCCCCTTCCAATATGGGCCATTCCTTCAATAAGATGCCGGTTTACCGAAGAGCCAATTCCAAAGGGAAAAAAATTAGCTTTGCCAAGATTATCGCTTATATATTTAAAAGCCTTTTTCTCAACAGAAACATAACCGTCAGTTACAATAACAAAACTTCGTGAAATTCCTTCAGTTGAATTCAGAGACATTCCTCTTTTTAAGGCAGGTAAAAGTTCTGTTCCTCCACCACCGCTTTGTTTATCTATAAAACCCATAGCCTTGCTGATGTTCTCTTCACTTGCATTCACAGATTTTTCAGAGTACAATTGCGAACCTCCTGCAAACAGAAGTATGTTAAACAGATCTCCTTGTTTCAATCCTCCCAGCAAGTCTTTCATTAGCTTTTTCGAAACATCCAAAGGAAAACCATGCATGGATCCTGACACATCTACAATAAAGATATATTCCCTGGGTGGAATTATTTCCGGTTTTACATGCTTTGGGGGTTGAATCATAGCCAGGAAAAAGTTTTCTTCTTCTCCTTTGAATAATAACAGGCCAGACTCAATTCTTGATCCTGTCAATCTGTACTGCAGAATAAAATCTTTGTTCCCCTGGTAATTATCACCTTCTTTTAAAGATATCAAAGCTTTCTTTTTCCCTTTATAGTCAATATTTACATTATGGCTATTGCATTGTACAAACTGTAATGGTAACCCGGCAGCTAATTGTACCTCAATATCAAAAGTGTAATTTGAACTCTCTCCCTCCTGTAGATATGGGTTCTCAATCCAGTTTTCAGCACTATGATTCTCTCCCCCCGAATTGTACCTGGGACCTACAACCGTAGGATAAACAAATTCATAGATTCCCGATTCAGGTACAAGTAATTCGGTATATTTAAGTTCAACCTCTATAACATCTCCTGGTAAAATATTAGCAACATTCATTGTAAATACATTAGGCCTTTCCTGCTCCAACAGGGAAGCTGTTTGTCCATTAGCCTTTGCTTGTTCATAATTCCTTCTTGCAGCCTCTCTTTCCTGAATAATTGCAATTATTTCCCGCTCACCAATTTTCATTTTCATAGAATAAACAGCTGCCCGGGTTGAAGCCGGAAAAACATAAATTGCCTCAAGGGTATTGGTCCCGGTATTCTTATAAACCTGCCTGATATGAATATCTGCTATTACCCCGGCAATATGCACTTTGGCATTAGTTTCCTTTAGTGGCATCCTGTCTGTTTCCGGATTTTCACTATGTATAAAAAAATAGGGTGACATTGTTTTGTCCTTTAGGTTCCCCGGTCCATCAACCGGAATTCCCTGGGCACTGAGGTTGTTGAATATAACTGTAAACAACAGGCTCAAGCTTAGCCAGAAAATTATTTGTTTGTTCTTTATTATTTTTGTTTTCATGATTGTAATGTGTTTTAAATTAAATTTTACTTTCTTATACTCTTGTTTAATTTCGAATCTTTAGAATTCCATAATAATTTTTTTATGGGATTCATTATTTGGATGCCAGATATATATTATTTCCATAAAAAAGTTTTGCCTTTTTTGGAATGATCTTTGCAACTTGCTGATTGATAGAAAAAACTTTTACTACTTTATTTCTATATTGTTAAATTATTCTTGAAAATTGTTTCTGAAAATCCGATATAAAAAAGAAGGTGTAGGGAAAACTCCGAAGGGTTTTTCGGACAAAGATTTTTTTGATAAAGATTTTTTTGATAAAGAAATTATCCGCGAATACCGCCAAAAACAAGATCCAGATATCCTGGAGCCTCTATTTGAGTCTTATATGCACCTGGTTTTTGGTGTTTGTATGAAATATTTGAAGAATACTGAAGATGCCGAGGATGCCACAATGGAAATCCTTGAAAAATTGATGGATGACTTAATTAAGCATGAGGTTGATAACTTCCCTGCATGGCTCCATTCATTAAGTCGCAACTATTGCCTGATGAAGCTTCGCTCAAAAAAGCACATATTCATTGGCGAGAATGAAGATACAGGAAGAAAAATCCTGAATAATCTTGTGGAATCTGATCCTGATTTGCATCTTTATAATGAACGTGAGACGGAGTTGTCTCAATTGGAAGATGCCCTTTCTCAACTAAATAATGAACAGGGGCAGTGCCTGAGCCTGTTTTACCTTTCCGGGAAGTCTTACCTGGAGATTGCTAAAGAAACAGGTTTTAGTATTAAGCAGGTAAAAAGTCATATCCAAAACGGTAAAAGAAAATTAAAGATTAATCTTATCTCAATTAAAAATGGCAATTCATCCCGATAAGCATATTTTCAATCCTTCCGGATGCATTAAGCTGGATTCCCTTCAGAAATATATGAAAGGTGGATTCGCGGATGATACTCGTGAGGAAATTTCTATGCACCTGGAAAAATGTCAGTTTTGCAAAGAGGCCATGGAAGGACTCACTTTAATTCCAGACCCTGATGTACAAAATAAATCAATTCGTACGATCAGGGAAGGTATGAAAGGAAGGATCAGAAGAAGAAAAATGAGCACAAGTAAAAAGGCTGGATTAAAACGAAGGTTTAATTGGGTTGCTGCTGCTGCAAGTGTTGTATTACTGACAGGTATTTTCTCCATTTACAATTACCTGCTTAAACCTGATCGCGAATATCTTGCCGAAGAAGTGAATGTAGCGGATGTTTCGGAAGACTTTGCAGACAGTATCCTGGATAAAGGAATAATTGATTATGCTTCACCATCACCTTCGCATAAAGTAAAAGATCAAGCTTATGAATCGGCTAAAGCTTTTGATAAAACAGTTTCCGCTGAAATAGAAAGCCTGGAAATTGCTTCTTCAGACATAGAACTTGAAAATAAATTATTAATTGACAGCATACCTGATGCATTTGTTTCAGAAAGTGTAGCTTCAAGTACATTGGAAGAAGTTATGATAGTAGGCGATGAAATGGATGTTCTTGCCATGGCAGAAGAAGCTGAAGATGCTTCAGCCAAACAAGTTGCAGGTGTTTCAATTGCCCGCACTGAAATAGAACCCACTCCAACATCTTTAAAAAAGGCAAAAAGTGCTCCGGAACCAGCGGGTAATATTAGTACAAACAGAAAAATCAACCTGACTAAACCGATATTCCAGAATAATGAATACAAGGATTTTGATGATTACATCGCAAAAAATCTTATTTATCCGGATTCTGCCTTAACAGCAGATTTACCAGGAAGAGTAATCCTTGAGTTTACCATTGATGAAAATGGTATAATAAGCGAACTTAAAGTGCGTGAAAGTTCGCATAGAATTTTTAAGGAAGAAGCCCGCAGGCTCATCTCATCCTCGGGAATCTGGCAACCGGCTACAGAAAACGGAAAGCCTGTAAGCTATCTTATGTTCCTTCCCATAGATTTTATTCCCCCGGAAAAGAAGTAAAGTAAAAATAAGATACAAGATTCAAGAACCAGTTTTAGTACAGGGAAAAAAACTCAAAACTTAACACTCAACATTCACAACTATTATTGTAGCTTCCTGATCAGGTATTCCGCAGCAGCCTCATTCACCTTCATCTGGTTAGCAAACATCATAAAGTGATGTGTGTCATCTACAATCACCAGGGTCTCAATTTCTACCCCTTTTTCAAGCAATCGCTGAACAAGGTCTGTACTCTGACTGAAAGCCACATTCCTGTCATCATCGGCATGAATGATCAAAACCGGAGAAGTCCAGGTTGGAACGCTGGATACAGGAGAAGACTCCCATGCTATTTTTGCTAAAAGCTCAGCATCCGGGGCTCGTTCATACTGATCAGGCAATAAAACATCCCTGATCCGATTTACAGTCCGGTCATGTACTCCATGAATATCTACACCTGTTGCAAAGAGGTCGGAATCGCGACCCAGGGCCATGGCTGTTAAATAGCCTCCGTAAGAACCTCCATAGATTCCAATTTTTTCCGGATCCACAAAAGACTGATTAGCCAACCATTCCCCTGCGGCCTTCACATCCTGGTATTCACAAGCACCCCTGACACCTCCATCCGAAGGCCTGTGAAATTCATAGCCATAACCAATTCCAAGCCTGAAGTTCACAGACAAAACAATGAAGCCCTGGTTGGCCAGGTATTGATTCATGGCGTAAGCATTCGAATAATAAGAAGAATAATGCCAGCCAAGTAGCATCTGGCGGGGAGGTCCACCATGCACATAAATAATTGCAGGTTTCTTTTTCTGCCCACCTTCTGTTTGAAACATTGTAGCATGAATGGGAGTGCCATCCGGGGCCTCAAAGATTACCTGGCTTGGAACAACCAGTTTCTTTGTTGGAAAATCTTCCGGGATAAGTTCTTCTGCAAGGATTTTCGTTTTTCTATCATTCAAATTCATTACTGTAACCATAGGGGGACTTTGTGCTCCGGCACTGATATAGGCCATTGAAGAACCATCTCCGGTAATAAACGGAGTCCATTCAATCCCATCTCCCGGTGTCATCACTTCCATATCAGGCTTATCAACAGAAACCCGAACGATGTGACGTCTGTCGATATCAAATTTATCCTCACCTGCATTTCCGGCAAATACCAACCATTTCCCGTCATGACTAAGAGATATGTATTCAGCCATAAACTCTCCCGGAGTTAATAACATGGCTTCTCCCCCATCCTCGGAAACAGAATAAAGGTGGGGCCAGCCATCATGGTATGAAAGAAAGACGATTCTGCCATCTGCCCAATGCAAATTCGTACGACCATGAGTAGAGGGAACCGATCCTCTTAAGGTTTTTGGAGCTTCCCATAATAAGCTTGCTTTCTGGCTGGAAAGCTTATAAGTCATTATTTTCCATGCATTGTGACGTGCTGGCAGTAAAGAGTCTACAGCCCCTCCGCTGCCAGGCTGTCTGATAAATGCAAGCTGATTATTATCACCTGACCAACGCGGATATCCATCCCGGTTAAAAGAAGGAGCAAGCCAAAGAATCGGAGTATTCATATCCTGAAAAACTCCAATAAAGGAATGACCTCCACGGCTCGACCGAAAAGCCAGCTTTGATCCATCAGGGGACCATACCGGAGAATTATTTCTTCCCCGGGTTGAAAATGCCTTTTTTGCTTTCTTAGAACCATCTATTGAAACTTTCCATATTTGGCCTCCACGAACAAATGCTACTTTATTACTTTGTGGCGAAATTACAGGGTTCTCACCATCTCCCAACAATATTGGTTCTCCCCCTTCAAATCGTATACTCCACATTTGCACCTTGGGAGGTTCAGGATTAAAAGTTGGGTTCACGGTCATGGCATCGTCCCAATTAGATCCAAAGTCTCCCCCCCGGATATAAATACACCAATTTCCATCAGCAGATAAAGAAAGACTGGAAATAGCCTGTCCATCATCCTTCATATAGGAAGTCAGTTGCCGTGCTTTATAATCAGGGCCCTCAGCAACATAAATATTGCGTAAACCTTCCTTATCAACTGCCCAGGCTATTCTGGTACCAGTAGCTGAAGAGGTCAGGTTGGAAGGAAAAGGGTATGATTTGACCTGGCTCAGAGTAAATGTTTGATCTACATCATTCTTAGATTGGGCAATTAAGAAATAAGGCGTAAAAATAAAAACTACACTAACTAAAATACTGTAACTTTTTAAACGGAAACTGTTGATTTTCATAACTTTTTGCTTTAAAAATGATTCTACAAGATATTAAAAGAAAACAATCTTTTCCCTGAAACTGGAACCTCTGCCATAATAAATTGCATTTTAGAGTCTTTTCATTAATTTTAAACATGATTATTGAAAAACATCTGCTTCCTCAATGGGTAGAAAGCTATACCAGAGATTTACATTCCTGGGCTACACATAAAGTTTCAGATGGGGAATTGGCTAAAGATCTGGTGCAGGACACTTTTCTTGCAGCGGCAGAAAAGATTAAATCCTTTAAGGGTGACAGCTCTCCTAAAACATGGTTATTCTCAATTCTCAATCATAAAATAATTGATCACTATAGGAAAAAAGTAAACCAGCCGGTACGAATGGATAATCAATCTCTTGGTACCTTTTTTGATAAGGATGGCAGCTGGATTATAGAAAAAAGGCCCAATAGCTGGCAGGAAGATGAATCTCACTTGCTGGATGATAATAATTTCAGAGCAATTTTACAAGAATGCCTGGATGCTTTACCCGAAAAATGGAGTACCGGTATCAAGCTAAAATACCTTATGAGTAAAAAAGGAGAAGAAATTTGTCAGGAAATGGGAATTGCTCCTACCAATTTATGGCAGATCATACACAGGGCAAAAGTACAATTAAGAGATTGTATTGAAGGTGCCTGGTTTCAGAACTAAATTTTACTTTTGAAAAAACTAATGCACATATTGTTTTTGTCCTGTCTTAAGGCAACTGAATTGATTGAAAAGAAATTTAGGTTCAAGCTGTCATTCAGGGAAAAACTGCAACTTAAAATGCATAAATCAATGTGTGATGCCTGTACAAGATATGAAAAGCAAAGCATTCTCATTGAAAAGGGTCTCTCCACATTAGACGAAAAGGTTCCGGACGAAAAGGACATAGTACACTTAAAAAACCTAATAATTCAAAAATTAGAAAACACTTC
>JAYEGO010000414.1:0-2518 GCA_034659155.1 Bacteroidota bacterium
AAATAGGGCTTATTACTTAAATTTCACCCTGCTTACCTGTAACGTTTTGAATATGGTGCGTTTGGCTTTTCAACGCTCCATTTTTTCAATCTACTACTATATTTATTTGTTGCTATCATCTTCATATTTTATACTAACTGCCAAATGCACTATATTTTTTGTTAGCGGCTGGCATTATTGTTCCATTATATAATCCTTCCATTCTGATAATATTTCTACTTCTTTTGTATTTAAATTTTCAAGCAAATTATTAATTGTATTATATCTTAAAAGTTCTGTCAGAATCTCTCTGCCATACTTTTTGTCAAGATACATTACAACAGTTCCTGAAAGACCATATTTTAATTTTCCTGACCAAAAATTATTTAAACTCTGCGGAATATTATTTTCTAATATTGCATTTTTAACTTCAGCAATCCTTTTTGCATCACATTGACCGGATGCATAAACAGCAAGACCTTCAACGAACCAGTCAATCCCGGTAACATCACTAAAATCAGGACTTTTATTTTGTTGTCCGTGATAAACGTGAACTAATTCGTGCGTTATTAAACGTTGTGTTTTGATTGAATTTGAGTAAGAATGTTCACAAGCAAGGCTGTCCCACTTTTTTGGTGAAATAATATCAAGTTTATGAGACACTCCACTTGCAACCATCCAACATTGAGATTTAAAATCAGGCATATTCCAATCTTTCTGCCAAGAACTGTCTAATGATGTGCGAGATGGATGAATATATATACTGAAATCATTTTTGAATGAACTTTGGAAAAATTCTTCAACTGTTTTTCCCCCATTTTCAAAATATGCTTTGTATTCATCTATATTTTGCTTGTCCAAAGTTGTATAAAACAAAGAATACCCGTTTTGCTTTTCAATTATCCATTTATCTTCAACAATTGTCCAGCTAAAAATTATGGGGACTAACAATACAGTTAGTAATAATAATGGTTGTTTCTTCGTATTTGTTCCTTTTTTCATATAAGGCGTTACTCAACTTAATTTAGTACCACTTTCTCATAGCTTGCCGCTAACGAATGGTGGTATGGCCAGTAAGGGAGTAAAAGGTACAAACTTATCAGTTTACACGGAAATTTAAAAAGCACCTAAAACCTTTGCAAATCCGTGAAACCCTTATTGGCTATGAGCGCATGTTACCAGCTGGCATTCCTATCAGTTCGTAATTTGTACTTCTTCCTCCTGCTGCTTCTTTTTGCAGTATTCCTTTCTCTATCAAGTCGTTAATATCTCTAACCGCTGAATCCTTAGAACATTTTGCAATTTTTGCCCATTTTGAAGATGTTAATTTTCCGTCAAAGCCATCCATTAATTTATTCAACAATTTTCTTTGACGGTCATTTATAGCTGTATCTAGGTGTTTTTGCCAAAAATCAGCTTTGAATAATACCCTTGTAAGTATTGAATCTGTCGATTTTAAAGCATTAATCAAACAGTTTAAGAACCAAACAATCCAATCGGTTATGTCTAAATTCCCTTTTTGAGTTTTTTCCAATATATCATAATATTGCTTCCTTTCTAATCTAATCTGAGCAGACATGCTATAGAAACGTTGGTTACTCTTATCTGACTGGGCAAGAAGCATATCTGTCAATGCTCTTGTTATTCTTCCGTTACCATCTTCAAATGGATGTATGGTCACAAACCATAAATGAGCAATTGCAGCTTTAATTACCAAGTCTATTTTTTTGTTGTTGAACCAATCTATAAATCGAGTCATTTCTTTTTCCACTAATCCAGAATCAGGAGCTTGAAAATGAACTTTTTCTTTCCCCATTGCTCCAGATACAACCTGCATTGGTCCAGTAGTATCTTTTCTCCAGTCTGTAACAGTAATCTTATACATTCCACTTCGACCTGTTGGGAATAAAGCTGCATGCCAATCAAAAAGTCTCTCTGCTGTCAATGGGTCAAAGCATTTCTGAGTTGCATCAAGCATCATTTCAACTACTCCTTCAACATTTCTATCTGATTCAACTGCTCCTGCTATCTCCATCCCCAATCTCCGTGCAATTGAAGACCTAACTTGGTCAGGATTTAAAAATTCTCCTTCAATCTCCGAAGTTTTTAATACATCCAGAGTCAATGTATCAAGCAGCGCCTCGTTTCTTAAATCGAAACCTAATGTTTCCATTTTTCCTAGAAGTCTGCCCTGTAAATTTCTTGCTTCACTTAACAAATCCAAGAAACCATTACTATTCCAGGTAAAATCAGGCCAATTGTCTTTTTGATGTATAAAAGTTTTCATTCGATGCGTTATTTGCGACGAAAATAACCTTTATCCGTCGCAAATCAAAATTAATCGTTGCTTATTTTGCACTAAATATCCTTCTTATTCGTTGCACGTTCGTCTCTTTTGCTTGCTGGTAACGTCAGTCTGTCTAAAAAGCTCTGGTTCTAATTAAATAATAACCAAATATAAGCCGATTTAAGAGAGGCTCAAAAAAGGCAGTTAAGATTTTATTCAAAAAATTGATTGCCTTAAATGGGTTTAATTTGA
>JAYEGO010000415.1:0-2513 GCA_034659155.1 Bacteroidota bacterium
CCCTGTTTTGTGCAATGCATTACCCAAATTGTGATTTGTGAAAATTTAATGCGCTGATAATCAGAGATGAATCTTAAGACCGTTCACGTTGCGCACAAAACAGGAGTTGTGTGAAGGATAGTGGGAAACAAAGCGGGAACCGACCAACGGGAGCTCACGAAGTAAATCACGATTTAGACATACCCAAATTTGGGCTAATGGTTAATAATCAATTGCTTAACTTCTATTTGTTCCCCGGCTAATAATATCATCGGGTCTTTTTCGGTAATACCAATATCGTAAAACTGGTTTATTGACAGATCGCCATTACAGGAAACCCAGGCAGTATCCTCTCCTGTTGTATTCCTTACTACTCCTCCGTCTGTTGCCATATATTCAATAGTGTCATTTGCCCCATAAAGGAAGAGGACATCTCGAATATCTTTATGCATATCACTTTGAAAATTATAATTTCCTTGCTCATCCAATTTATAGACATACACACCACCAGCATAAATAATACCATTGGGGGCAATTGCCAGGGCATTCACCCAAATAGCAACATAGTCAATATACCTAATATACTCCCATGAACTTCCCCCATTATATGACTTCTTTAATTCTCCTCCATACCCACTGCCATCCCAATAAAGTGCATACATGCAGCTGTCTATTGGATGCCAGGCAATTTTAATTACACTGTTGTATGGATTACCCAAAGTTGCATCTGGTATTGAATCCCATGTAACCCCGCCATTAGTGGATTTAAATATATTCCCCTTATCACCTGAAAGATAAATCTCGCTTGTGTTCAAAGGGTTAATTACAATTTCATTTAGACTTCCATTGTTAAGAAGTGGAACACTGCTGCTATTCCAGGATATTCCGCCATTAGTGCTTTTATATACTGCATTCGAGGAAAGTATATACATAATATTTGAGTTGTCAGGATCATATTTTATCTTTTTTAAATACAACAAATCTTCCGGATCAAGCCCAAGCAATGTGTTCCATGTTAGCCCGCCATCAGTACTTTTATATGCTCCAAAGCTATAATCACCTTTAAAATCACCCAACTGGTGCATTCTGGTATTTGTGTGAATACCCGTAACAATATAAATGACATCTGAATTGTTCGGATCTATAAGCACATCAGTAACTCCCATCCCTGCATAATCATCAGTTAAGCACTCCCAATGAGGTTCTGCATCAAGAGAATTCGTTGTTTTCCACAGGCCTCCCGTATTTGCACCTGCATATATGATGTTCTGATTATTTGGATCTGCTGCAAGGCATGAAACACGTCCTATCCAATTATCTTTATTAATAATTTGATCGTCAAACGGCCCAATAAACTCCCAGGATAATCCTGAACTTTTTTCATTGAGACTCATCTTTTTATTATCATGAATTTCATGCCAAACCCTAATATATTCTTCCTGGTCTCCATCCGGACCAACCCTGGTATCCCAGAAATAACGCCAACGATAGTACCGTTTAAGAAACGCACTGTCAACTACCGTATTTGAACTGTTCAGGTAGCTTTCTATTTGCCTGACCTTCATAAAATAGTCAGCTTTCTCATTTCCCTGGTCGTCCTGGTTACCTTGAGACAATACAGATTGAGAAAATATAATAAGAATTACAAGTATAAGTCCGTTTCTTTTCATAGTTTCAGAGCGTTTACTTAATAATAAATTTCCCTGTATAAGTTTGTGCTTGTGAGCTGCTGATTTTATAAATATAAATTCCAGGATTAAAGTCACTCCGGTATATCTCAAAAGATTCATTTGAAATGCAATTAAGAATCTCCTGGCCTCGAATATCAAAGATCTGAACATGATAAATATTGGTGTCGTCTGGAAGTACAAGAACCGAAATTCCATCCACAGGATTTGGATATAGAAGTATTTCATTATTGATAAATAAATCGTCTATTCCAACATCACACAAGTCAACAACTTCTAAATATATATAATCAATAATCCATCCTTCTTTTCCGGTATCAATTTCATCACTAACAAAATTGAATCTTACTAATATTGAGTCATTTGTCCTAGCATGTTCATTATTTTCATCTTGCCACTCAACACCACTACTAATCCATTCATTGGTTCTGTTGCCGGAAAACCCTTTCCTGTTGCCGATTAAAGTGTCTGAACTTCCATAAAACTGACCTAAAACACTAACTCTGGTGGAGATGGTATCATCAATAATATTAACCCAGGTGGTTCCCATATCAAATGATATGTCAATATATCCTCCATCCTTTAAAGTATCTGTATCGATTTTGTAATAAAAGATCAACCTAATCAGGCTAATGCAATTATCCTGCATATTTTCGGGTTTGGTAATCAGGTATTGAAAAGTTGAATGATTATTGATAGGATACGGATTAATTGTATCGGTCATAATTGCATTTGGTGGTGTGCCTGCGGGGCCCAATATTGTTTTGTGTGACTCCCCTATCTGCCATATATTATCCGGGTTGCTCTCGTCAATTACCCATGGATTAATGGTATCTGTGAGTACAG
>JAYEGO010000416.1:0-10157 GCA_034659155.1 Bacteroidota bacterium
GTACCTCACTACATTCGGACGCTAACAGGTTATTACCTTTATCCAATTTACAGACAAGAACAAGATGCTATAAAACAGGTCGAATTTCACTTGTTGTTCTGTTATTGTTAAATATTTAACTGTAACTTGTAAGCCATAATTACTAAAATAAAACCTATATATGAGTAACATTGGTTCGTACGACGACCGGATAAAAAACTTTTCCTGGTCAATTGCTGAAAATGAACTTGAATACAAAAAAGGAGATATAATTAATATAGGATGGTACTGTTCTGACAGAATCTGCCAGTTGGGTAAGGGTAATAATGTTGCTCTTTACCATGAGGGATTAGGAGGCAAAGAAAAATCCTATACTTTTAATGATATCCGTCTTGCAGGAAATACAATTGGAACCTTCTTAAGATCTCTTGGAATTGAAGCAGAAGACCGGGTTTGCCTGTTTATGGACAGAATACCCGAATTATACTTATCATTCCTGGGAGTACTTAAAATTGGGGCCATTGTACAACCGTTATTCTCGGCCTTTGGTGATGAGTCACTATTTGTAAGGCTCGAAAATGCAGGAACAAAAGCAATAATTACACAGAAAAAACATCTTTCCAAAATCAGAAAAATCATCGATACATTACCATCGCTGGAACATATAATAATTGTTGACTACAATAAAGAAAAACAATGTCTTGATAAAGAAGTTAGATTTATCCTTGATGAAGCAGAGCCTGTTGAAAAGATGGATATTTACCCTACCAGGGCAGACTCTCCTTCAGTGCTTCATTATACTTCAGGAACAACAGGACAACCAAAAGGTGTAAGACACGTTCATTATTCACTTATTTCACAATATCTTACAACAAAATGGGTGCTTGATCTGAAGGAAAATGATATCTACTGGTGTACTGCTGATCCGGGATGGGTAACAGGTACCTCATATGGTATTATAGGGCCATGGAGCCTGGGAGTTACACTATGTGTCCTTGACAGGGGTTTTTCAGCTGAAGCCTGGTATAAATTTATCGAGAAGTACAAGATAACAATGTGGTATTCCGCCCCAACAGCAATCAGATCCCTGATGAAAGCAGGAGATGAGATAGTGAAAAAGATTGATCTCTCATCGCTTCGCCATCTTGCCAGTGTTGGCGAACCACTAAACGCCGAGGCGGTTACCTGGTCCGAGAGAGTTTTTGGAATGCCTTTCCTTGATACATATTGGCAAACCGAAACCGGATCGATGATGATCACCAATCACCCGGGAATGAAAATCAAACCAGGGTCAATGGGTAAATCATTCCCTGGAATTACTACCGTACTGCTTGATACCAAAACACATGAACCAATTACCGAGCAAGGGAAAGTAGGCCTGATTGCCTTTAAACCAGGATGGCCGGCAATGATGACCACATACTGGAATAACGAAGAAAAATACAAGGAAAAATTTGTAAATGGATGGTATCTTGCCGGTGACAGGGCATACATTGATGCAGATGGATATTTCTGGTTTATTGGCAGGGATGACGATGTAATAAATACCGGGGGGCACCTGGTAAGTCCGTTTGAAGTTGAATCTGCCCTGCTGGAGCATGAGGCAATAAGTGAATCTGCAGTTGTAGCAAAACCAGATGAAGTAAATATGGAGGTAGTTAAGGCATTCATTACCCTAAAACCAGGATATGAATTTGATAATGATACAGAGTTAAATATAATGAACTTCATCCGTAAAAAACTTTCTCCCCTGGCCATGCCCCAGGAGATTGAATTTATGGAAACTTTACCTAAAACCAGGAGTGGTAAAATTATGCGCAGAATTTTGCATGCAAAGGAATGGGGAGAAGAGATTGGGGATGTTTCCACACTGGAGGATGATTAGAAGAAGTTATAAATTATGAATTATAAGTTTTGAGTTATAAACCACTAATAATAAACAACTATGGAAGATATGAAAGAATTGATACTTGAGTATGTAATAAATGAATACCAGGAAGATGAAGATGATGAGATAAGTTTTGATACTCCACTTATTTCAGGCGGTTTTGTTGACTCTTTCTCAATGGTATCACTAAAAGTATTCCTTGAGAAAAAGTTTAAAATTCAAATTCCGGATGATAAGGCAACACCCGAGGCTTTTGACTCGGTAAATAAAATAGTAGTTCTTGTCGAAGAATACCTGAAGGCGTAGTTTTTACCAGGACCGGTAAAAAAATCCAAATTTCTATAAAGTCTCGCATCAATTAATAACTAAAGAATGTCTAACTACTTAACAAAATTACAATGAGTTATAATGATAAGATTAAAAATCTGTACCAGGACCAGTTGAGCGGTATCAAAGAAGCAGGTATTTTCAAGGAGGAGAGATTTATTCATTCATCACAGGCCGCTGACATTGAGGTTGAGTTTCCTTCAGGCTCGGAAATTAAAAATGTCATTAATATGTGTGCAAATAACTATCTGGGACTATCGAGTCACCCCGATGTAATTAAAGCAGCACATAATGGTCTCGATTCCAGGGGATATGGTATGTCTTCAGTTCGGTTTATTTGCGGAACACAAGATATTCACAGGGAACTCGAAAGCAAGGTTTCGGAATTTATAGGTATGGAGGATACTATACTGTTTCCTTCATGTATGGATGCCAATGCGGGTGTATTTGAAGCACTTCTTACAAGCGAAGATATTATGATTTCCGACAGGCTTGTGCATGCCTCAATTATTGATGGCATGAGGCTTTGCAGCGCAGAGCATGATACATTTAAGCACTCCAATATGGAGCATCTTGAACAAAAGCTGCAGTTACATCAGAATAAGAGAATAAAGATGGTTATTACCGATGGTGTTTTTTCCATGGATGGAGACCTGGCAAAGCTTGATGAAATGGCCGATCTGTGTGATAAATATAATGCCTTGCTATTCGTTGACGAGTCGCATGCATCAGGATTTATCGGGAAAACAGGCCGGGGAACTCATGAACATTGTAATGCTATAGGTCGTATCGACATTATTACTACAACATTTGGGAAAGCCCTGGGGGGAGCATCCGGTGGGTGTGTTTCAGGACGTAAAGAAATTGTGGAAATGTGTCGTCAGAAAGCCCGTCCTTATCTTTTCTCAAATACCATTGCTCCGGTTGTTGTTTCTGGGGTATTGGAGGTATTCAGAATTTTATCGGGAAGTACAGAAAGAAGAGATAAACTGGAACAGAATACTGAATATTGGAGAAAAGGATTAACAGAGGCAGGCCTTGTCCTTAAAGAAGGCAATAGTCCAATTGTACCTGTAATGCTATTTAATGCAAAACTGGCGCAGGATTTTTCACGTGACCTTTTTTCAGAGGGGGTTTATGCTATTGGCTTCTTTTTTCCTGTCGTTCCGAATGGCCAGGCCAGAATAAGAACCCAGATATCTGCCTGTCATGAAATTCATCATCTTGACAAAGCCCTGGAAGCATTTATAAAGATCGGAAAGAAGTATGAGATACTTGGATTAAGCAAGCAGGAGATAATTGCTAAATATGGTTTGTAACCAAAACTCACCGGGTGACTCAAAGTCACCCGGTGAGTAACAATTTATTAAAAAGGTGTTGGTTTTTCCAATGCCTTTTTTCATTTTATGCAACAATACACAAAGTCATTTTAAATGTCTGGCCGCAATTTGTAAATGTTTTAATAAAAACCGTAATTATTAAGCCATTTTGTGCGGTCCGGGAAGTGTTATTCAGCTATTAAACCTTATGCTTCGGACCTTTTAGGAGGTTTATATCTTACCCGGGGGGTTCGCCTCCGGCTGGTATATTTCCTGCCGGCAGGCAGGACGCACCCCTGGTGCTAAAGATTCAAGAAATTTGCAATAAGCCCGGAGGGCTTAAATATTATTAGCCCCGGGTAAACCCACGGCCTGGAATAACCAGTTTAGGAAAAGATCATAGTATACTTTATCTACCAGATTATTGTGTAATGTGATAACTTATGAGGGTGCAACCCGGGGTTAAGTTCGATACACAAATTGGCGGTCATAGAACATCGATTAATAAAGGAATATCGCAGTCTGACCGCAACGGGAAAATGCTATAATAAAAACCGCAAATATTAAACTCTAATTCATGCGGTACTAAAAAACCCTATTTCTCTGTTAAGCCTTATGCTATATTGTGGAAAACAAGAAAAATATTCGATTTTTAATTCCGAGAATTGTACTTTCGCACCGGGAAAAATCTGAATAGTTTTTCAGCCAATAATTAATTTACCACATTACAACATGTACAAAGAATATCAGAAGCATCTGCAACAGGAACTCAAAGATATCAGGGAAGCCGGTTTATTCAAGAATGAGCGTATTATTGAATCGCCCCAGGCTGAAGAGATAAAACTTAACACCGGACAAAAAGTGTTGAATTTTTGCGCTAATAATTACCTTGGTCTGTCAAATAGCCCACAACTTATAGATGCTGCAAAATCTGCCCTCGATTCTCATGGTTATGGTATGTCGTCAGTAAGGTTTATTTGCGGAACCGGCGACCTGCATAAAGAATTGGAGAAAAAGCTTGCTGCTTTCTTCGGAACAGAGGATACAATCCTATATGCTGCCTGCTTTGATGCCAACGGAGGAGTATTTGAACCCCTGTTAACAAGTGAAGATGCAATTATATCAGATTCACTCAATCATGCTTCCATAATTGATGGTGTAAGGTTATGTAAGGCAAAAAGATACAGATACGAAAATGCTGATATGGAAGATCTTGAACAAAATCTGGCAGCTGCCCAGGAACAACGCTACAGGCTTATTGTTACCGATGGTGTTTTCTCTATGGACGGCAATGTGCCCCCAATTGATAAGATCTTAGCCCTTGCAAAGAAATATAATGCCATGCTAATGATTGATGAATCTCATTCTGCCGGAGTTGTTGGTAATACCGGCCGTGGAGTAACTGAGCTTTATGATGTTAAGGGACAGGTAGAAATTATTACAGGTACATTAGGAAAAGCCTTCGGAGGAGCAATCGGCGGGTTTACCACCGGGAAAAAGGAGATAATTGAAATGCTTCGCCAACGATCCAGGCCATACCTCTTCTCCAATTCAATACCACCTCTCGTTGCATCTGCCGGAATCAGGATGATTGATATGATGACTGAAACAAATGACTTGCAGGATAAGCTTCACAGCAACACCGAATATTTTATGGAAAAGATGACCAGTCTTGGATTCGACATTAAACCTACACAATCTGCAATTTGTGCAGTAATGCTTTATGATGCTAAGCTATCCCAGGAATTTGCAGCTCGTCTTTTGAATGAAGGAATCTATGTTATTGGGTTTTATTATCCTGTGGTACCTAAAGACAAAGCAAGAATAAGGGTACAATTATCGGCAGCTCACAGTAAGGATAATCTCGATAAAGCTATAGCTGGGTTTGAAAAAATTGGCAGGGAGCTGAAAGTAATTGGTTAAGGGGTTGCAGGTTACAGGTTGCAAGTTACAGGTTCCAGGCTGCAGGTTGCAGGTTTATCGTCATTTAGGTGATTTCCAATTTTCTTCGACATATTTAATAAACCTAAATATTTTTCTGCCAAGCACTTCATATTCTTCAACAAGATCGATGATAGGATTGTTTTTAAAGTGAATATCGTTAATCATTTTTAGCTGACTTCCTTGTTCATACAGTTCATATTTTGGCAATGTCATGGTCATTTCATGGACTTTAATGGCCATAGCATATGCCATTTGGTAAATTTCAAGGTCATTAAAACTTTTCATTTACAAATGGAATTGTCAGAACTACCATGAAAAGAAACTGATTTTTCATTAGGTGTTTCAACTTGTAACCTGGAACTTGAAACTTGCAACCCTCTTTATCCACACTTCGAGTGGCCACATTCTGTACAGATCAGGCATCCTTCCTGGTAAACCAGTGAATCTGCACCGCATTCTGAACATTTTTTCTTGTTATCAGCTTTGGTACCATCAGGAATGAATTTCTTGAGTGCACGTTCTACACCATTTTTCCATGAATTGATATTTTCACTATCAAGTTGTAAAGTTGATACCAAATCAACTACATTTTTCAGAGGCATCCCATGGCGTAAAATCCCGGATATTAGTTTGGCATAATTCCAATATTGGGTATTGAACATATGCGAAAGGCCACCCACTGTGTTTTTATAGCCATATTTATCCGTATATTGAAAATCATAGCGGCTATTACCTTCCGGATCACGATTTTTTACTATGTACCCCTTGGTGATAGACTTGGGAATTGCAAGTACATCTTCATCCACGATCCCGGTAAAAATCTCATAGGGACGGTTATCTAAAATCCCAACAAAAGCAATCCATTTTTCATTGTTATTCTGGAATCTGACAACTTCAGCATATAAGGTTTTTGGTCTTTTAGGGGAATTATATTCCTGGATACTTCCTTTTTCTTCTGCTTTTTCTTCTTTGGCAGCAACCAGTACTCCCGACCTGGATCCTTCACGGTACACTGTAGCTCCTTTACATCCGCTGTCCCATGCCTGAACGTACAAATGTCCCACCAGGTCTTCTGAAGCATCCTCGGGTAGATTTACTGTAACACTAATACTATGATCGACCCACTTCTGAATGGCCCCCTGCATTTTTACTTTTGCAATCCAGTCCACATCATTTGAGCTGGACATATGATAAGGAGATTTCTCAATTATTCCTTTCAATTTTTCCTGCGTATAAGACATCACTTCATCTACATCATAGCCATTTACCTCAAGCCATATTTTAAATTTATGATGGAATACATTGTATTCTTCCCATGCATCGCCAACTTCATCCACAAAAGACACTTTCACATCTGCATCATTGGGATTTACCTTTCTTCTTCTCTGGTATACGGGAAGGAACACAGGTTCAATTCCCGAAGTGGTTTGTGTCATCAGGCTTGTAGTTCCGGTTGGGGCAATGGTTAAAAGAGCAATATTTCTTCTTCCCTTCTCTGCCATTTCCTGATACAGTTTTTCATCCGCTTCTTTTAACCTCAAAATGAAAGGATTGTCCTTTTCACGTTGATGATCATATATGGAGAAAGCTCCTCTTTCAGAGGCAAGATTAACAGAGGCCCGGTATGATTCCAGGGCAACTGTTTTATGAATTTCGGTTGAAAAATCTATGGCATTATCACTCCCATAAATCAAACCAAGGGCTGCGAGCATATCTCCTTCCGCTGTAATACCAATGCCGGTTCTCCTTCCCTCATCGGCCTTATGTCTTATATTTTTCCAAAGTTTTATTTCTGTTCTTTTAATCTCCTCCTCTTCCGGATCTTTTTTGATCTTTTCCAGAATACTGTCAATTTTTTCCAGCTCGAGGTCAATAATATCATCCATAATCCTCTGTGCATGATGGATATGTTCTTTAAACAGAGGAAAATCAAATTTTGCTTCCCTGGTAAATTGGTTATTTACATAACTGTATAAGTTAATGGCCAGCAGTCTGCAGGAGTCGTAAGGACATAATGGTATCTCTCCACAGGGATTGGTAGAAACTGTCTTATACCCAAGGTCTGCATAACTGTCTGGAACAGATTCCTTGATAACAGTATCCCAAAATAAAATTCCGGGCTCTGCAGATTTCCATGCATTGTGTACAATTTTATCCCAAAGACCCCTGGCCTTGATTTCCTTTTTTATTCTGGGTTCCTTCGCATCAACAGGAAATTGTTGTACATATGTTTTATCATGTACAACCGCGTTCATAAACTCATCATCAATCTTCACAGAGACATTGGCTCCTGTAACCTTTCCAGCTTCCAGTTTAGCATCAATAAAAGCTTCTGCATCAGGATGCTTCACGGATATTGAAAGCATTAATGCTCCCCTTCTTCCATCCTGCGCCACTTCCCGGGTTGAGTTCGAAAATCTCTCCATAAATGGCACTACACCGGTGGAGGTTAAGGCAGAGTTTAATACCGGGCTTCCTGCCGGCCGAATATGAGTAAGATCATGACCCACCCCTCCTCTGCGTTTCATTAACTGAACCTGCTCCTGGTCGATTTTCATAATGGCACCATACGAATCAGATGATCCATCATTACCAATTACAAAACAATTTGATAAGGATCCAATTTGATGGTTGTTTCCAATACCGGTCATAGGACCTCCCTGTGGGACAATATATTTAAATTGTTTTAGAAGATTAAAAATATCTTCTTCTGACATAGGATCCTTATATTTTTTCTCGATTCTTGCAATTTCAGAGGCTAAACGATGATGCATATCATCAGGGGTAAGTTCATAGAGAATACCCTGTGAATCTTTAAGTGCATATTTGTTTACCCAGACTTTCGCAGCCAGATCATCTCCATTGAAATACTTCTGTGATGCTTTGAATGCATCATCAAAAGAATACAGTTTCTGTTCTTTCTTTAAATCTTTAGCCTGGGGGCTAACTTTTACTGAACTTAAGTTCTTTAAATCGATTGTTTTTTGCTGCGCAAAAGAATCACTCATCTGCTAAAAATTCTTAAAGCATTGATAACTTGAAAAATAATAAAATACAGGTTGTTTTTTACCCGGACTGCAATGTATAAAACCCATCTGTTTTGAACAATATTTATGAATCTCTACTTATTAACATTTCTCTCAAGTTATTAACGAGGATGTGTATTCTGCTCTATTAATGCAAGTTATAGCATCAGCTTTAAGTTTGCCATAAATTACACCAGATTTATGTGATGATGCATATTGTTTAAATGTAAGAAATATTTTATCATTAAAAGGCCAAAATCTGAATGAAATTATGAGTGGGAAATGAGTGTCGAAAAGGAAATCTTTCACATCGAACTACGTAGTATACTACGTAGTAAAAATTGACAGAATTACTCTTTTTGGAGATAATTGAAATTTAAGTTTCATGAACTAAATTTTGTGATGAAAGACGGTTTTCATAAATTACATAAGTTATGAATGTCAATCTAATCAAAATAAGGGAATCTGTTATTCTGGCATTACCAATTATTCTGCTTGTAGGATTAATTTCCTGCAAAAGGGAGATCCCGGAGAAAAAAAATTCTACTGAATTTTTTGTTTTGCTCTATACAAATGACGAACATGGCTGGATGGAGCCAAATCTGGAAACAGATGGTGCTGCAGGACTTGTCGGGCTATGGAAATCACATGAAGGCTATGATGAATCTGATTCTTACTTGATATTAAGTGGAGGTGATATGTGGACCGGACCGGCAATTTCCACCTGGTTTAATGGAGAATCTATGGTAGAAGTAATGAATGCCATGGAATATGATGCTGCCGCACTGGGAAACCACGAATTTGATTTTACCGTTACAGAATTAAATAAGCGTGTAGAAGAAATGAATTTCCCGCTACTTTCTGCAAATATCCGGGAAAAAACTACCGGGAATATTCCTTCTTTTGTTGAACCATATACGATCATTGATGCCGGGGATGTCCAGGTGGGAATACTGGGCTTGTCTTCCCTTTCCACTCCTTACTCCACCTTTCCAGCTTATGTAGAAGATTATTATTTCATTCCTTATGCTGATGCCATTGAAGAATTTGTGCCGGAAATGATAAGTAATGGAGCAGAACTCCTGATAATTATAGGACATATTTGTGAAAACGAAATGGAATCCCTGGTTCAGGTTGCCAAATCTTATGGCATTTCAATTATTGGAGGTGGACATTGTCACCAGGAAGTAGCCCGTGTTGTAGATGGAGTTGTTTTGATTGAGGCAGGAGCGCAAATGAAAGCCTATACCAGGGTGGAATTCACTTTTAATAGTAAAGAGGAAGAATTCATCCTGAATAAACTGGAAATAATTTCAAATACCGGAAGCCAGGCAGATGAGTCAATTGAAAATATAGTTACATACTGGAAATTCCATACTGATATGGCTCTTTCAGAAGAAATAGGCTATTGCTCTGAAACAATATACAAGTATTCCACTGCCATGGGCAATCTGGTAACTGACTCGTGGTTTTATACTTTCCCCGATGCAGATGTAACTATTACTAATTCCGGAGGGATAAGACAGGATATTTTCCAGGGATCTGTAAGCCTTGAAAGCATTGTTGGTTTGCTGCCTTTTAACAATACCATTCTTGAACTCGAACTTACGGGAACTGAATTGTTGGACTGTATAGGCTCCTACCTGTTATTAGGAGGGATGACAACAATAGGCG
>JAYEGO010000417.1:0-10157 GCA_034659155.1 Bacteroidota bacterium
AGAATCAATTTTTTCATGCAATATTTTAGAATCCAGTCCAACTTCTTCAGGTAAAGCAAAACTCAGCCTGGAAATACCTGCGGTTTGCAATCCATCTCCCATTTTAAAGTAGGAATTCACACTTACAGGCAAGATTCCTTTTGCCCCAAAAGCCCCAAAAATTAATTGTGCTGCCATTTCATGTGCAAGTGCATTATCCTGGTAGGTCAATATCAGGCCTTCAGCATTCTCTATTCCTGGCAATTTACTCAGGGCAAAAGGATTCCCGAATACACTGATAATAGTATTCCCTGATGTTATGATTTCCCGGACCCCTTCTTCAAGTTTTGTGCTAACTCCAAAATTTTTACAGGGCCTTTGGCCCAGGCCTGTAATTCCTGCAATTACCAGGTTGTATCCCTTCAATTTTTCCAGGATTACAGATAAGTTTTCATTTTCCGGATTCCAGGAGAAATGATCAATTTTTGTATATTGATCCAGAACATTTTGAAAAGATGTGTTATTGCTGGGGCCAATAGCCAGGCTTGCAATTTTATGCTCCTCCAGTTTTCGAATCGGAATAATTTCAGAATTGTTTTTTAAAAGAGTAATAGATTCACGTACCAGTTCTCGTTTTAACACCCTGGCGTTGCTGGTGTTCAGATATGTAAGTAAACCTTCTATTTTAATCTCATTATGTTTATTGGCTCCGGTCCAAACTTTAGCTGCCAAAACTTTTCTGCATCGGTATTCTATCTCTTCCTTAGAGATCTGACCCTGGCTTATTGCTTTTTTAATCTCTTCAATTGCGCCTGGCACATTCTCTGAATTAAGCAAAATATCATTTCCGGCAATAAGGGCCTTAGCATCTACCACTCCGGGTGGAAAATAGTCAGATACTCCTTTCATATTCAATGCATCAGTGACAACCAGGCCCTTAAATCCCATTTTGTCTTTCAAAAGCCCTGAAACTACGGGAACTGACAGGGAAGATGCAAGGTTTTCTGTGGGTTCAATTGAGGGGATACTCAGGTGAGCTACCATAATGGCTCCCACACCTTTTTCAATAGCTTTTCTGAATGGATAAAGCTCCAGGCTATCCAGTCGCGCCAGGTTATGTTGTAATACAGGTAACGCAAAATGAGAATCTATATTGGTATCTCCATGGCCCGGGAAATGCTTGGCGCAGGCAATAACATGCCTGCTTTGTATTCCTTGTATAAACATGATGCCTTTTTCTGCCACCCGGGACTTATCCATACCAAAGGACCTGTAATTTATTACCGGGTTATCAGGGTTGTTATTTATGTCAAGAACCGGGGCCAGACATAAATGCACACCTAAACTTCTGAGTTCTCTTCCTATTTCTTTTCCGGTTTCATAGATAAGTTCATCCCTGGAAATTGCTCCCAGGGTCATAGGGAATGGGAATTCAATTGTCTTTTCTAAACGCATCCCAAGCCCCCAGTCCGCATCAATGGCAATCATTAGAGGTACCTTAGATTGTGATTGATAAAAGTTGGTCAGGCTGGCTTGTTTTTCCGGATTCCCCTGGAAAAAAACCAGTCCGCCGATTTTATATTTTCTGACCAGGTCAATTATCTGGGTTTCATGCGAAATATCACGATTAGAATATGCCTCTACGAAAATAAGTTGTGCAATTTGTTCTTCAAGGCTAAGGTTTTGAAGCATCGAATCTACCCATTCATGCTTAACATCCAGAAGGAAAACTGAATGCACAGAATCATTTTGAGCATGGATTTGTACAGAAGAAGAAATAAGTATACTAAAGGACAACAGGCATATATACAGAGACTTAATGACAGATTTCTGTTTAATCATTTCTTATAATATTCTTTCAATACCTTCCTGACAGACCCATGTATCAAAAGGAGCCTTTTTGATTCTTCCTGTTTCAATCCGGTTTCTTCCATGATCATTATGGTTCCTCTTTCAACTAGTTTCTGGTTTGTAAGCTGCATATCTACCATTTTGTTCCCTTTTACCCGTCCCAACTGAATCATGGTACTGGTAGTGATCATATTCAGGACAAGCTTTTGTGCAGTTCCAGATTTCATTCTCGTGCTTCCGGTAACAAATTCAGGTCCAACAACAACTTCCAATGGGTGATCTACATTTTTTGCCAGTTCAGTATTGGGATTATTGGTAATACATGCTGTGAGCAGGCCATTCTCCCTTGCTTTTCTTACGCCACCGATAACATAAGGAGTTCTGCCTGAGGCTGCAATGCCAACAACAATATCATTTGGACCAGGATTGTATTCAGCTATGTCTTTCCATGCCTGGTTGAAATCATCTTCGGCCGATTCAACTGCTTTCCTGATTGCCGAATCTCCGCCGGCAATCAAACCGATAACCAGGTCGTAAGGAGCCCCAAAGGTTGGGGGAATCTCTGAAGCATCGAGAATACCTAATCTTCCGCTGGTTCCTGCACCCAGGTAAAACAATTTCCCTCCTGCTTTCATGTTTTCCACAATCTTGTAAATCAGCTCTTCAATTTTAGGAATTTCTTTTTTTATAACCATTGGGACTGAAAGATCCTCTTTATTAATACTATCAAGCAATTCTTTGACAGACATTTTTTCCAGATCATTATACCTGGATGGACCTTCAGTAATATTATGTATTATGGTCATATAACTGTGCAAATTGAGGGAGGGATATCTAAACTTAATAAGCTGCAAAAGTAGTAAATTTTGAACACTCTGATTGTAATAATTCAGGAATTGAATAAGTTATTTTTTAATTATCTTTATTTTTTTATTCACCATTATCCTGTAAATATAGTTTTATTGAGAAATTAGTTTTTTTAAATAACATAGTGTCAAATATGAAAAATTCCCAGCGCCTTGTGTCTCTTGATGCTTTCAGAGGTCTCACCATTCTGCTGATGATTGTAGTAAATACACCTGGGAGTTGGAAATATGTTTATCCTCCTTTTCGACATTCGGAATGGCACGGATGCACTCCCACAGATCTTGTTTTTCCTTTTTTTCTTTTTATTGTTGGAGTTGCAATGTTTTATTCATTCAGGAAGTATGAGCACAAGCTCACTTCTCAGGCATTTAGAAAAATTCTCAAAAGAACTTTTTTGATATTCCTGATTGGTTTGGTCTTGAATGCATTTCCGCGCTTTGATTTTGAGCACTTAAGAATTATGGGAGTTTTGCAAAGAATTGCCCTTGCCTATGGTCTGGGTGCAATTTTAGTATTATTGCTACCCGGATGGGGTCGTTGGCTTGCATCCTTTGCTGTCCTTTTTGGATATTGGCTTTTTTTGTGGGCAATGGGGGGAGATGATCCGTATGGGCTGGAAACCAACATTGTAAGGAAAATTGACATGTTTATTTTTGGAGCAAATCATGTATATAAGGGTTTTGGCATTCCTTTTGATCCGGAGGGTCTTTTAAGTGGTTTACCGGCCATGGTAAATGTTATTCTTGGATATCAGGTAGGAGAAATGATTGCCAGGGCAGGAAATACTAAGAAAATACCCCTTAGATTGATTGTTGTGGGTGCATCAGGAATTATTCTGGGATTAATATGGAATAACTATTTCCCCATAAACAAGCCCATATGGACAAGTTCATATGTGCTTTATACTGTTGGAATCGCATCTATATTGCTTGCCGTGTTTGTCTGGCTTATAGATATGAAAGGATTTAAAAAATGGGCTCAGCCATTATTGGTTTATGGAATGAACCCGCTTTTTATTTATGTCCTTTCGGGTTTATGGGCTAAAACAATAATTTATTTGATCCATGTAGCTCCGGGTGGCGTTGAGATGAATGGTTATACCTGGCTTTACCAGAAGATTTTTGTTCCCATTGGGGGAGATATGTTTGGATCTTTTCTGTTTGCAATATTTCATGGTGTTTTATTCTGGTTTATAGGCTGGTTGCTTTATCGCAGGAAAATATTTATTAAAATATAAATTTCGATGCAAGTTGATAAAAAGAAAATATTGATAGAACTATATGAAGCCTGGTCAGGCGAAAGTGCAATTCGTTTCCAGGCATTACCGCCATCTGGTTCAAACAGGGAGTATTACAGGATTGAAAGTATAGGCAAAGGGGCGATAGGAGTGTATAATCCTGACTTTAAGGAAAACAGAGCTTTTATTGAATTTTCAAAAGAGTTTCATCGAAATGAACTTCCGGTACCTGAAATATATAAGGAAGATATTGAGAGAAGTATTTACCTGGTTGAAGACCTCGGAGATACAACTTTATATGCTTATCTGACACAAATCAAGGCTCAACTTGGTTTTAATGAAGAACTCAAGGATATTTATAAAAAAGTGCTGGAAAAATTGGTTTTGTTTCAGAGTAGAGGAGGGGAATCTATCAATTACCAGTATTGTTATCCAAGGTCAAGTTTTGATAAACAATCAATGATGTGGGACCTGCACTATTTTAAATACTACTTTTTAAAGTTGGCGGGAATTTCCTTTGATGAGCAAAATCTTGAAAATGATTACCAGACTTTTACCGATTTTCTGTTGGATGCAGACAGGGAGTTTTTTATGTATAGGGACTTCCAATCCCGCAATGTGATGCTTCGTGGGGGGAATCCATTTTTCATTGATTACCAGGGAGGCAGGAAGGGAGCCTTGCAGTATGACCTGGCATCTATTCTTTATGATGCAAAAGCAGATATCCCTGAAGAGATTCGCGAGGAATTGCTGGTTTATTATCTTAAGCAGGCCGGTAAGATCATTCATATTGATGAAAAAAAGTTCATAGAACATTATCGTGGATACGTTCTCATCAGGATCATGCAGGCACTGGGAGCTTATGGCTTTAGGGGGTTTTACGAGAGGAAGGAACATTTCTTGCAAAGCATACCCTATGCAATTCAAAATCTGAAGCATTTATTGAAGAAGGAGTTACCTGTAGAAATCCCGGATTTGAGAGCTGCATTAACCCAGTTAACGCATTCAAAGAAGCTTGAGAAAATTGCTCATATGAAGAAGGAGTTAACAGTTCAGATCAATAGTTTTTCTTACAAGCGAGGGATACCCGTAGATGAATCGGGGCATGGAGGAGGCTTTGTATTTGATTGCAGGGCCGTTCATAATCCCGGCAGGTATGAGGATTATAGGAACCTGACAGGAAAAGACCAGAAGGTGATAGATTTTTTGGATAAGCGTAAAGATATGAAAGAGTTCCTGAAGCAATCACAAAGTCTTGTTGAACAGGCTATTGAAAATTATCTTGAACGGGGTTTTACGAATCTGATGGTAAGTTTTGGTTGTACGGGAGGAAGACACAGATCGGTATATTCAGCTGAATACCTGGCGAGTATGCTTGATAAGGAATATGATCTGATAATTGAATTGAAGCACAGGGAACAGGAATTTTTGTAAGTTCGTGAAACTCAAATTTCAAAAAAAAAAACCAGTAAATTGTAAATAGAAACAAAGCATTATTACATATCTTAGTGACAATTAATTAAGAAGAAGATAAAATAAGTCTAAAAAACTAAATAATACAGACATGAAACAATTAATGGTCTTGCTTTTACTTCTAAGTGAAATAGCAGTTGCTCAAAATATTTCAGTTTTGACAAATGAAAAAATTCTTAGTTCTGATTCAAAATATTGCTTTCCGCATTTCAGTCCCGATGGAAATAATATTGCTTTCACAACTGAGAACTTCCTTGGATTATATATTATGGATACGAAAACGAAAGAAATAGTTCAGATATCAGATAAATCAGGTGCAGGTTACAATCCTGTTTTTTCAACTGACGGTTCAACAATATATTACAAATGGAACGAATATAAAGGAATGAAGAAATACTCCAATATTTATTCAAGGAAAATAAATAATAAGGGGATGACAATTTTAGAAAGCGGGAAAAGACAACTGTCAACTCCTCAGATCATAAATAATAAATTGATCTATACGGCAGATAATGAGATTAATAAACTGCAGATATCCGGAAAGGCAGAACCCGGGCAACATAAGGATATTTGGACATGCATTGAGAACCAAAGAATTGTTTTATATATAGATGAAGATAGAAAAGTTCTTGCACCCAAAGGTGAAGGAAATTATATTTGGCCTCAATTATCGCCAGATCAAACAAAAATACTCTTCACATTTACCGGGCACGGAACATATATATCTGATTTGGACGGAAACATCCTTGCGGATCTTGGTTATTTAAATTCTTCAAAATGGTTTAATGATGATTGGGTTGTTGGAATGAAGGACTATGATGATGGGTATGTTATTACAAGATCAGACATATATGCAGTAAAATCTGATGGACAAGAGTCGATCCGGTTAACTCAAACCGACAACGAGATAGAAATGTATCCAGATTGTGCAAATGACAATTCAAAGATCGTTTATCATACGCTGGACGGCGACATTTATTTAATGACTTTAAAACTTAAATAGGAGGAGTTATCATGAGAAAAATATTTTTGATACTCATAGTATTTTCATCAGTTTTTAATCTTTTTTCGCAAGATTTTTCTGATATAAGTATTTGTATTAACCCTGGACACGGTGGCCATGACGGCGATGACAGGTATATTGAAGAGACCGGCTTTTGGGAATCTGAAGGAAATCTCACTAAAGGACTGTATATCAGAGACATTCTTGAAAGTTATGGTGCAACGATAGTCATGACAAGAGTAACTAATAATACTTCCGATGACCTGCCTTTATCCCAAATATGTCAGATAGCAAATGAAAATAATGTTGATTTCTTCCATTCGATTCACAGCAATGGATTTAGCGGAGTAATAAACTACCCTCTTATGCTGTTTAGAGGTTATGATAATGAACCTGTATTTCCTGCAGCAAAAGAAATGGGGCATATCATGTGGCAAAAGCTCTGGGATCATGGCAACGGATGGACCCACCAGGGTGAAAAGAACAGAGGTGATTGGAGTTTTTATCCGCAATGGGGAACATCAGGATTAGGGGTTTTAAGAGATTTGACAATGCCAGGAGTGCTTAGCGAAGGTTCGTTCCATGATTATGTGCCCGAATCGTGGCGATTAAAGAATTTAGATTACAGAAGACATGAGGCATGGGTTTTTGCCAGATCATATTTTGATTATTTTGAAACAGATACATCCAGCCTTGGAGTAGTTGCCGGAATAGTTCGGGATCCTTATACAACACCCGGTTTTTATTTTGACCCGAATACACTGGATAAAGATATCCCTTTAGATAGTGTAACTGTCACCTTAACACCCGGAGACCTTGTTTACGAAACAGATACATTGAACAACGGGTATTTCTTCTTTGACAGTATTGCTCCAGGAGATTATGTTCTAACATATACAGCGGAAGATTTCTATACAGACACAACACATATTACCGTTTTGGCGAACGAGACTTCCTTTTTAAATAAGTACCTGCAAATTGATACCACGATAGCTCCCCAGGTCTTGTATCATTCACCGGTGAGTACAATTAATGACAGTATCGCTCTAAATCAGGTGTTTACAGTATATTTTGATTACCCTATGAATGAAGATTCCGTTGAAACTGCAATTTCGATAAGCCCCGATGCAAGCCTGGTTTTTTCATGGGATGAAGATTCAAAAATCCTAACTATCAGCCCGGAAACAGTTTATCTGGCAAATTCACATTATTCATTAACGATATCAACTAGTGCACAGCACTTATGGAATGTGCCAATATCAGCACCCTATAATTTTGATTTATATATAAAAGATCGTACACAGCTTGTATTGGAAAATTGGTATCCAAAAGAAGGAATGGAAGAAATAAGTACTCTTTTACAATTACGCTTATACCTTGACGCATCTCTGGATGCATCGACCATTGAGGATAATATTGTGCTTTATGATCCCAGCAATAATATAATACCAGTTACAAGAGAGCTTATTTTTGAGGAAAATGGCAAGGGATTTTATTTTTTCGAGCCTGAAAATGAGCTCGACCTTAACAGCTATTACAGGCTTGCTGTTTCGGAAAATCTCGCCGATGAATATGGTACCATCCTGAACGAAAATTATGAGATCAATTTCAAAACAATAACTGATGCCTATATACCTGGTACAGTATTTATTGATTTTGAAAGTATAAGTTCATGGTGGGATCCTGACGGTAGCGGCAGCACCATTGGTACTATTGATGAGCTTACAACATTCACACAATCTTCTGTCCATCTAATAAACGGCACTTTCTCAGGAAGATTGGATTATGCTTTCGAGAATGACAACGGCGGAGTATGCCGTACTCATAATGCAGGAACTCCTGCAGTAGGTTCTGATCCTGAATCTAAGATAGGCTTCTGGGTTTTCGGTGATCTCAGCTACAATATTCTTGAATATTGGTTCTACCCACCTACCGGGTATTCGCCGGTATATGTTGATACAATTGATTGGGCAGGTTGGGAATTGAAATATATTCCTTTTACAGATATTGGCTCCGGTAGTACGCGATTTGCAAGTCTTGTTGTGAGACAAACAGAAATAGGTAGTAGAAAGGGAACTATGTATTTTGATGACGGCCAGATATTTTCACCTGTGGGGATAGATAATAATAAACAAGTTGAAACATTCATAGAGCAGAATTATCCAAATCCTTTCAGCACATTTACAACTTTCAAATTTAATGTCCCTGACAATTACCATGTTAAATTATCTGTTTACAATATGATGGGGCAGCAAGTGGCAATCCTGGTCGATGAAAACAGTAGAAGTGGCAGCAATAATTACGTATGGGACGGAACAACAAATAATGGCATGAAGCTAAATTCCGGATTGTATATTTATAAGTTTGAAATGATTTCATTATCAGACAATTCAAAGAATCACATAGAAACCGGTAAATGCATATTAATGGAATAGAGTAAATATGGATAAGAACAGAGATAACAACCCGAAAAACGATCTTATTCATGTGTACGAGAGAACAAAGAATTATATCGAATAATTTGAATGCCAATAAATACGACATATATTGAAAGCAATGATCTTTGCGGCAGGGAAGGGAACCCGTCTGGGTAAACTGACAGAGAATCAGCCAAAAGCACTTGTCAGAGTTCATAATGTCAGAGTTCTTGAAATTGCTATACAAACACTCGTAAAATATGGATTTGATAAAATTATTATCAATGTACATCATTTTGCAGACCAGGTAATTAATTTCCTTGAAGACAATAAGCGATTTGGACTGGATATCGAAATTTCAGATGAAAGAGAAGAATTATTAGATACTGGAGGGGGTCTGAAAAAGGCTTCCTGGTTCCTGGATGGGACAGAACCCTTCCTGTTGTATAATGTAGATGTTCTTACCGACCTGGATCTTTCTTTGCTCTATAAATCTCATGTTCGTAACGGAGCCCTGGCCACCCTTGCTGTCAGGCATAGAAAAACAGCCCGTTACCTGATAATTGATAAGCATAATAAACTTTGTGGCTGGAAAAATGTGGAGACTGGTGAGCAGATCCTTTCGGGGAATGTGTGTGAGGAGCAAGAATTGGTGGCTTTTTCAGGAATACAGGTAGTTAGTCCGGATATTTTCCAGGTCTTGCCCGATAAAACTATTTTCCCCATCATGAGCACATACCTGGACCTGGCAAGAACACATGATATTTACAGCTTTGAACACGATGATTCAAGGTGGCTGGATATTGGGAAACCTGTATCGCTAAAATTAGCTGAAGAACTTTTCCCAAACCTGAAGAATTATTGAAAAGAATCTGCGATTATCTGCATAATCAGCGTGAGATTCTTTCTCGCAGATGACGCAGATTTACGCAGAGAAGAGAGGTCGAAAGAGTGAAGATGAGAAATGGTGAAATGGTGAAAGAGAGAAGAGGAAAAGAAAAACAGAGGCTTTGCCTCGGAACCCGGAATATGTCAAATGTCTCCCAAAGGGATGCCTTTGGCAAGATGTCAAAAGTCAAATGTTATAGAGTATCCAGTACCTGGCACCCAGTACCTTGAATTATAAAGAAGTAAACTGTATCTAGAAAATCACAAAAGCTAAATATGGTCAAACCCTCACCGTTTATTATTGTAATATTATGTTAAAAACTGTTTGTCTTCTTTTTCTACTTGCAGTTCTGCCATTTCAAGAAACAGGATTCAAATCTGAACAATTGAGGTATTCAAGGGTTAGATCTGCATATGCTGAAAAGGAATCTCTAATTCATGG
>JAYEGO010000418.1:0-2495 GCA_034659155.1 Bacteroidota bacterium
CTGCTTACGATCTGCTTCACTCAAAGATTGAATCTGCTTCTTTAACTTGTATATATCCATTTTTTATTTGCAATATACAAAATATACGTGATATATTATATATTATAGCGAGTATACTACGTAGTAATTATGAATTTGCGATTAACATATTCTTAAATTTGAGGATGTCCAAAAAGTTAAAAAGTACGTCATTCTGAACTTGCCTGCCTGCCGGACAGGCAGGTTTCAGAATCTGTTCAGTTTGAAACTGTGCAAGTTACAGATCCTGAATTAAATTCAGGATGACGAGAACCAGGCTTTTTGGACACCCTCTACCACATTCTGACAAGGGTGGTTTGTGTGGGAAAGCATCAGAATGGGGGGAGGTGGTTGATGAGCAGACAGGAATTTTATATAGTATTTAGCAAATGAAAAGTATTTTTATAAACAATTCACTTACACCCGGCAAATTTACATACTTCCCCAGGTACTCCTACCTGCTGTTTATCATGGTAATGCTTGCTCTGTCGGTTTTTTATAATTACAACGAAATTATTTCATTACGTCCCCAGAGCATTCACCAGTGGAGGCAGACCGATTGCCTTTCTTTTACCACCAACTACTACCATGGTAATTCATTTTTTCAACCCTCTGTTCATAACCTGGGGGAAGATGGTTCGGGAAAAACAGCAAGTGATTTCCCACTGATTTATTACCTGGTTGGACAATTATGGAAAATTTTTGGTCCGGGGGAGTACATGTACAGACTACTTGTGATAATTCTGTCTTTCACAGGCCTGTTTGCTCTCTTTAAATCTGCTGAGAAAATTCTTAAAGACTCACTCTGGGCCTTAAGTATTGTTCTTATCTTATTCACATCCCCCACCCTGGTTTATTACACCAACAATTTCCTGATGAATGTTCCGGCTTTTGCATTTGCACTTGGAGGCTGGTTTTTCTTTCTGCTTTTTTACCGGAAAGAACATAATAAATACCTGTATTTCTCAATGCTATTCTTTGGAATCGGGGGATTACTAAAAACACCTTCAACAATTAGTTATATTGCCATATCGGGAGTTTTTCTACTGGAATGGCTGAACATCTATCGATTCAAGGAAGGTAAAAGGATTTTTAAAACACCCTTCAAACAGTTCATTCCCTTTCTGATACCTTTAGTTCTGATAGTCCCCTGGTACATCTATGCTCAATCATACAACAAGGAATACATAGAAGGCTTTTTCCTGATCGGAACACTTCCTGCATTTGGGATATTGAACGAAGACCTGCAAAGGATCTTCACGGCAGTCCGTCTTCATCTAAAAGGAAATTATTTCAGCCAGGGAATGAATATTTTCCTGTTTGCAGCTTATCTTTTTGTTCTTTTCCACTTTAAAAAGGTCAACAAATTTTTACTTACCATTATTATTCTTTTATCTATAGGCTTGATATGCTTCGTCACACTATTTACTGGAGCCCTGGAACATCATGATTACTACATTATCAATATGCTCATTCTGGTTCCTTTTATCCTGTTAACACTTTTCCTGATAATAAAGAAAAACTATGTTCGGTTCTTCCACTCTCCACTGCTACGTCTGGTACTCTTAATATTTATAATACACAATATAGGTCTTACAAAAAACCGTATTGAGAATCGCTATAGTGAGCTTTACTGGATGAATGAAAACCGGACAAAACACACATATGTCTTTGAAAATCTTGCTCCTTACCTTGATTCCATAGGTATAAAAAAAGATGATAAAGTATTATGCGTTCCTGATCTTAGTATTAATATAACTCTGTACCTTATAGACCAGCATGGCTGGACCAGTTTTGGAAACACATTAAGTGATAGTCTAAAAGTATCTGATAAGATAGATATGGGTGCCAAATATCTCATCTATTATGATAAAACCGATAAACTGCTTGAAAATTTTGAGCCATTCCTGGGGGCTCAAATAGGGCAGATTGATCATTTGAGAATTTTTGAGCTATTTCCTGTTGATGAAAAACCAAAGAGTAAGGGAAGCTAAAATATCATTATTCACCCCCATTCGGGGATGAGGTTTATCTACTTGTAATACCCCCCTGATCCCGGAGTACCGGAACCAGGAGGGTTATTCAAATGTTGCCCTGATAGGGCAAATAAGATGGGCGGAATCCCTCTATCTCAAGTAACAAAAATATCCCAAAACAGATCGATATTACAATTGGTTATTTACTTAAACTTAAGCTGCTGCAAAAACTCAAAAACTCGATTTATTCATGGGATTTTACCACGAAGTGGCTAGTGCTCTACTATTATTATGCAGCCTGGTTCTTGGGATTTTGCCACGAAGTGGCTAAATTTGAATAACCGTCCCTGAAAGGGGCGGACACAAGCAATCCGCTAACTGATCCCTGAAAGCCTTGCCTGCCGGCAGGCAGTTTGTCAATAAAAAATAATAATATGGTCAGCTATTGTCCAATTTCCTTCAAATAATCCAGGCTTATCCCAATACTTTCAAGGGGAGGAT
>JAYEGO010000419.1:0-2485 GCA_034659155.1 Bacteroidota bacterium
CTTTTTCAGATAAAGTTGATTCTCCGGGGTATAAAGTTCAAACCTCACCGGATGATTTTCTGGCAGGGTTTTATTCTTGTCCTCAAGAATAAAAGTTAAGTATAAAGAATCTCCTGGTCGCCATACGCCGCGTTCGCCATATAAAAAGCCTTTTACTCCTCTTATGTTCTTATTCCCCCCTACATTAAACATGCTCATCGACAATGCAGATCCATCATCCAGCCTCAAATATCCTCTTTGAGATCCTTGTTTTGCCACCAGAAGGAAGGGTTTTCTGTCCAGGGGAATATTCACCATTCCTTTATTATCAGTCACCTTTTCTACCATAAGCTGATTCTGATAATTATATACCTCCACCCGAACACCTGACATAGGTTCGGCAGACAGGAGGTTGGTAACTGCAATAAACAAATCTGTTCCGTTACCCCCTTTGGCTATTATCCCAAGGTCTGAAGCAAGGACATTTCGTGTTGCATCATTGTTATTCTTCTTATAAATAAAATAGGAATCAGTACATGGATCATCCCTGTCTCTCCACACATAATTTTCATAATCATAATAATAATACCCCCCGGAAGGGCCATCGTAGCCGTTCAATTCCCTGTCTTCTTTGTAGGGAATTAATTCATCCTCATCATTAATTTCTCCCGGACAATGATAGAGTGATTGTGACCGATTAAATGTAATTGAAACATTATATATTGCTCCGGGTTCGGTTTCAATAAAATTCGAAAGGTCAAGTGAAAAAATATTCCAGTTCCCGTAATCAATCGCTTTATCTGATATAAGAGCTATCTCCTTTTTAAGGATGATCCTTCCAACCCGGCTCATCTCCCTGTTGCCACTATATTGATTTACCTGGAAAAACTGGGCAACATTTTTTTCAAAAATCTTAATGATCTTAACATTAACTGCCCTTAAATTCACGGCCTTAAATGGAAAAATTAAGCCATTACTTCCCGGTAAGATAATCCCATCACCTATCAGGCTTACATCAGGGTTAATACTTGTGAAAACAATATCACGCTTATATCCATCAACCAGACCATAATCAAGACTATTTCTCAGAGCCTCGTCAACAATTAAAGTGTGAGTTCCCTGCAGCCTTACAGTTGTATAAACTTTTACCTGGCTTCCATTTATCTCCAATTTTACACTTTCTCCGGATTCCAGATAAATCAGGCCGCGAAGATCCTGATTGCGGTTTACAGGATCGGAAAAATAGAGGCTTACAAATTGATCGGGTTGTTGGGTTACCTGGAGATTCATCAATTTAAAATCTCCCAATGGTGGAATATCAATAATTTCCTCTCCCCTGTCCTCACTGCCAATTATTTTGCCATTCCATTTCAGTAAAATTTCTTCTTTCTGTTCAGATCTGAAAATGCTGTCAACCGAGAATTCGTGTGTCTTGCCTTTGTTTCCGTGACTCCAGTTAATCTTCAAACTCTTTTTATTCTGAAAGGCTTCGAGTATTTTTTCAACCGACTCCATATCGGCGTAATCAGCAGTTTTCAGACTTCCTTTTAGTTGCTGCCATTGCAGACTCTCTTCATCAATACTTTTTAAACCTTCAAAATTCATAAATACTGCTTGTTGCATTGTTTGAAACTGGAATTCCAAACTTTTAAGATGCTTAGGTACATCGAGAAGTTTTGATAAATGAAATTTACCATTATAAATGGTGCCAGGAGTAAGAATCTCTTCAGGCCTGAACTCAATTGTCCTTTTGTCCACCCAGACAATACTTCCTTTGATTAGTGGTTTGAACTCAAACAGCTCCTGATCAATGATCTCCTCCCGAAGAGATTCAGAAACTTCCGCCATCAGGCGTATGCTAATGTTTGAATTAACTGAAATAACTCCAGTGGTAAATCCGGAAATGTAGTTTGTAAATCCGGAATCAATTTTTGGAATTTCCTTTCTTGTATCCTTACAGCTTAAGATTGTAATAACAAGAAGTAACAAAAAAGTAAATTTTTTCATTGTTGGGGCGTATTTGGTTAATTGGGGCCAAAATGGAATCAGTTAATAAAAATAATAAATAATAATTGCCATCTGAAGACATTCATATGAATTTTCGATATTCTCCTGTTTTCCGAGTTGGGCACCCAAATGAAAAATTTGCAACTCGCAATCACATTTTTTAGTTTAAAAGACATTGTCTCAATTAGTCAATTAGATATGTTTGGTTTGTTTATGATTATGAAATTACATTGGGTATAAAAATACGAGCGTTCATTGCGGTCCGGTATAGCTATTTGCCTTTATTAAAACATGTTGTCGGACCTTTGATTTATGGGTCGAACCTAACCCCGGGTGGTGCCACTGAAGCCTTTATTTCCCAGGAGACCTAAAGTAAATAAACTACCTCGTAGCAAAGCTGACGAGGTATCAAGATAGGAATTTGTTTTCAAAACGATGCAAGCCCTGTGAAATAGTGGCAAAGCCACTCCTGTAAAACAGGATTTCACGGGGCAAGCAT
>JAYEGO010000420.1:0-2480 GCA_034659155.1 Bacteroidota bacterium
AAACCAAAAAGACAAATTGAAATTGCCCCATACGGAGTTAGCAGTTTTGACACTTATGAGTCAGAAGATGGTAATCCGTTTAAGGATGGCAGTGACTTTAATATTAAGGCCGGAGTTGATGGGAAAATAGGCATTACCAACAATATAATCCTTGATTTTACCGTGAATCCTGATTTTGGGCAGGTTGAGGCCGATGCTTCCCAGGTTAATCTTACAGCTTTCGAAACTTTCTACCAGGAAAAAAGGCCTTTCTTTATTGAAGGTAAAAACCTGTTTGATTTTTCAGTAACGGGAATGGGGGGAGGAGATATGGGATCAGAAAATCTTTTTTATTCCCGAAGAATTGGAAGAAGGCCTCATGGATATGCTGATTTAAATTCCGGGGAATATGCTGATTTGCCAAGATTTACTACTATTTTGGGTGCGACTAAACTCACCGGAAAAACAAAAAACGGACTTTCTTTTGGAGTACTTGAAAGTGTTACAGCTGAAGAAAAAGCAGAAATAGATTTTGAGGGAGACCGTCGTTTTGAAACCATAGAACCTCTCACAAATTATTTCGTTGGAAGAGTTCAGCAGGATTTTAATAAGGGTGTTACCTCTCTTGGTGCAATGCTTACCTCAACTAATCGTTTTATCGAGGAACCAAATTTGGAGTTTCTTCATAGTTCTGCAGTCACAGGAGGCGTAAATTTCACACATACCTGGAAGGACAAAAATTATTATTTCACCTTCAATAATCTATTCAGCCAGGTAAAAGGCAGTGAAGAAGCATTGTTAAGAACCCAGGAATCTTCATCACGATATTTCCAGCGACCCGATGCCGGCCACCTGGAAATAGATTCCTCCTTAACTTCTCTTGCAGGTTGGGGAGGACGGATTGGTATCGGGAAACAGGGAGGCGGACGTTTTAATTTTGGATTGATGGGAACCTGGAAATCTCCCGGTCTTGAAATAAACGATATTGGTTTTGTCAGGAGTACTGATGAAATTATCCAGGTCGCTTATGTTGGTTTTCGTACACTTAATCCTTTTAGTGTATTCAGAAGATTCAGCCTGAATCTTGCCCAATGGCACGCCTGGGATTTTGGAGGTACCAGCCTGATGACCGGAGGAAACCTTAACTTTAATACCCAATTTACTAATTATTGGTCTTTTGGAACCGGTTTAAATGCTTCAGGAAAAAACCTGTCAAAATCCATGTTAAGAGGTGGCCCAATGTTTTTAACAACAGGACGTGTAAGCAACTATTTTTATGTGGGTACTGACGACCGCAAGAAGCTGGTATTTGGAATCAGCGCGAACCACAACTGGAGCTTTAGTAATTCAGGGAAATCGCAAAGCTATTCCTTCGATGTAAGTTATCGCCCCACCAATACACTCCAGTTTTCAGTGGAGCCAGGTATTATGTTGAGTAAAAATGAACTCCAGTATGTTTCTGAAAAAGTAAGTAGTGCCAGCGAAGCAAGATATATTTTCGGATCCATAGATCAGAAAGTTGCCAGCCTGGATTTCAGAATAAATTTAAACCTCACACCTGACCTTTCTATCCAATACTGGGGACAACCATTTATTGCAAGTGCCGAATATGAAGATTATAAGAGAATCACAGATTCCAGGGCTGATGAATTTACAGACAGATTTCACACATTTGTTAGTGGCTTGGGCGAAGAAATATATTATGATGCAAATTTTGAAGCATACCTGGTAAGTGAATCCGGAAATGTTAGTGATACTAATTATGACTATAGCTTTTCTAAACAGGATTTCAGTTTCAAGGAATTCCTTTCAAACCTGGTTATTAGATGGGAATATACCCCAGGGTCAACTCTATATGTAGTATGGTCGCAAAGTCGTAGTGGTGTAAATGGAGATGGCAGGTTTATAATAAATGAAGATTTAAGAAACATGTTCAAAATTCATCCTCACAATGTTTTTCTGATAAAACTATCATACAGGTTCAGGGTTTAAAGGATTTGGTAATCAACAAAGCCTTTGTATCTTGTACATAATTACCACAATAAGTTTCTATTATGAAGCCATATATTCTTAAATCATCCGAGTTGATCCCGGGAGTTATTTTTGATCCTGACAATAATAATTTTGAAATGACAGGTTCTTCCAGGCCTGAAGATGTAAGGGATCTCTACTCCCCAATGGTTGAATGGCTCAAAGGTTTCGAAGAAGAAATAGTAAAAGGCATGTATCCCATTTTTTCGAAAGAAAATCCCATGATTTTTAAATTTAAAATGGATTATTTCAACTCCTCATCGGCCAAATTCCTATTCGATATATTTGAGGAATTGAATATAATTCATAAAAGTGGGTTTCCTTTAGAGATTCACTGGCACTTTGATGAGGAAGATGATGATATGCGTGAAGCAGGAGAAGAGATGCAGGATCTTGTAGAAATGGAATTTCAATTTATACAGGTGTAGTTATTAATTTAGTAGGGTCTAATCCAAATCATCACACAGCTC
>JAYEGO010000421.1:0-2470 GCA_034659155.1 Bacteroidota bacterium
GATAATATCATGTAAACTTACCTGGCAGTTAACCCGAAAAGTGCATACATTTTCCGGGTTAAGAGTCACCCAGTGATTAATAAATGGAAACTGCCGTAGGCAGGGAAAGTTATAACCAGGGTCGCCGTGCCTGTCGGCAGACAGGTAAGACTCTGGATCTGAGGCCAGGTAAAAGCTTGAGTTCCATAGGAACGGTATGTTCTTTAACTAACATGACACGATCAAGATAAATTTGTGATTTTTCGAGGATCCCTGCCTGCAGGCAGGCTCGAAAATAAAATTCGACTTTGCCGAAAGATTTTCGGAACAACATTCCAATTCTTCAATCCTTATTCTATTGGCTCTGGATGTTTCAGTTTGCCTGTATAGAAGGGGTCACAATCATCACCAGATTTATCTTTAAAAATATTGCTTACCGGAGCGAATAATTTGGAAATGATTTTAACACTCCCAAGTTCTGGGCTTTTTAAGTGACCATAAACCTGTTGACTGAGAATTTCACATCCCTTTGGATTTACCACACCAATTGTGATGTCAAGGCTGTCTGAAATAGTATTATACCATCCTTTAACAGCTATCCGGTTTTTTTCTGTTGCAAAAGCCACATCAGACAGCTCCAATTGTCCATCCTTGATTGAATTGTTCGAAATTAGTTCAGTAATTTTAGAAAATTCATCTTGATTGTGTACAAAGACCAGTGCAAAATCAGATCCTTTTGTTACTGCAAGGCCAACAGGTCCGGCAATTAATACCGCTCCAACATCGACAAGATTGAAGTGTTGGCTACGCTGAAACTTGTTGATAAACTTGTCAATATCTAATCCCTTTAAGCTTAGGTCTTTTGCTTTTATTTGGATGTCAGCATTCATTGTTGATAATATAGTGTCCAGGTTTGACCCCTGAAAATCCATGACAATATTAAAATCCATAGGGCCTGAAAGAGCTGGATCTTCCCTGAATGTTGACAAAAGGTACTCAATCTGGAATTGCTCTACAGCGTATTCAATGTGACCCCATAAGGGCTTAGCAAATGGTGCTATTATAAAGGTGCCCGTACCTGGCTTTCCGAAAAATCTGGATTGAAGTGGAATAATAGTGTAAATCCCCTCATCCGCATCAATTTGATATTCCACATCATCGACCATAAAATGCCTGGAATTTACTGATTGTGCTTCCAGTTTGATGTTTGCTGTTAATATCGCCAGGGGATTTGTGCCCTGTTGATTTTTGTTTTGCTCTCTTTCCATTCTTAAATGAAGGGTCTCAATATCAATAGTGTCGCTTATGCCGGTATAGGCAAGCTTGCTTGATGAATAGTCTAATGAGGTAAGTATGGAGGCAGTATCTTTAAAAAAAAATAGATTAGCTTTTATATCACCATCAATCCTGTTGTAAAAAAAATCGGGAAAACTATCGGATGATTCATGAAATAATACTTTCCCGGGATTAAGATTCTCAGCCAGGACATTTAAATCCAGTTCAAGATGACGGGCTGGGGGAATAGAGAGCTTTACATCAGCTTGCAATTCACTTTCTCCAATTTTGATGTCAAAATCATCAAATTTCAGATTAAGTATACTGTCTATTTCCCCCAGGGTAAACGATCCATTGGTAATTCTTGCCGGATTGATCAGGTTCTCAAGAGTTCCCTCAAGATGTTTTATTTTAAAATTGATTTCAGGAGTTCTGTTAAATTCTGTCAGGGCAATTTTTGAAGTTCCTATCAAAACGTCAAGGTCTATGTTTTTTATTTGATATGGAAAGGTCCATTTAAGCCGGGGTAAAAAAGAGAGTGTGCCCGGCAGATCAAAATTTTTGGAAACAATCCTTAAGTCAGCTGTAATATTTTGTTTAGAATCAAGTATAAGTTGTGAAATGCCAAAGAGATTTCCATTTACCAGTATGTCGCTGTTTCCTGTCCTGATATCAAGGTCTGTAATTTCAATTGAATCAATGTTTCCGGTCATATATCCATGAATATGATTCAGTTCAATAAGTCCGGGAATATTAAATGAGACCCTGTCAAAAATTATTGAAGCCGGGTGGGATTTACTAATAGTCCAACCTGAATCTGAACTAAAATACCCAGCATATGTATCTTTAAAGTGTATTAAACCATTTAGGTCATCAATATTTTTCAAGTTGAAAACATCATCAAATCCTGATAAATTGGTTTTTAAGTCAAGCTGATAGTTCAAATAGGGTTGTTCGAAATTCCTTATAGAAAAAGAACCGATTATATGCCCGTCAGGAAGAGATGCTTCCAGGGTATCAATTCGAAGGAAAGCATCTGAAAGATCTGTTTTAAGCCCGGATCTAAAAAATCCAATTAACTCTCCATTCTCAATGTAGAGACCCGATTCGGGTATCAACATTCTCATATCTTTAATTCCGAACTGACATTCTATATTTGGAATGCCCCTGTCGGTTTTGCCACTTATAGTTCCTTTAAAATAAATATCCCCATCTT
>JAYEGO010000422.1:0-2464 GCA_034659155.1 Bacteroidota bacterium
GGGCTCATTGCCGCGGATTAATACCCCATCCATATCTAATAAGTAATTTTTTTTATGCTGCTCCATGATTTACGATAATACCTTGGCATTCATTTATTTGCAACTATTAGGATGAAGGTTGTCAAACCAAAATAGAAATGTCCCATTGTTCTCCAAAATAGAAATGTCCCATTGCTGATCACAAAATATACAAATCGATTGCATTCTGTTAATCTAATTTCGCAGTACAGGCGGGGACGCCGATGATTGTAACAAGACCTGGTTGAGGGTAACCATGTTACCCTCACCAACGATCCTAACCAGGTTTTGTTTATAAATATCCCGGGGTTTCAGGGGCAGAGCCCCTGATTCAAAATCATGCAGCCGCAGGCTGCATCCCAACGGTTGTTCCTTTTGATTTTAACCACTGAGGATTAAATTGACTCCAAGGCGACTTATGTTTGTTTTCTTTTGAGATTTTAGATCTTTGGGAAGAGTTGATTGATTTGGTTTTCTCTTCTTTTTTTATTAGCTTATCTATCTCCATAAACTCTAATGGTTGATGATTGCTCCACAATGAAATCGACTCATCTAAGTGTCGTCTTACGGTAATCTTTTGTTTGGGTTGAACTTTTTTTCCTATGTTTTTGATTTGATAAAATTTATTTTCAAATTGAATGCTCCAGTCATTTTTTACTTGCCTTTTGTATTCCCAACATAAAATTTGATCTAAGTCATCATTAACAGATAATGGCACATGCGCATCTTCATCGCTTGCTGCAGGTTTGGCAAATTTTTCATTTAATTTGTTAACAAAACCTCCGCTTAACAATCCATTTGCCTCTTCTATTGTTTTAATACCTTTGAGCTTCAACTCTTTTACAAATCGATCTTGATACACTGCATGATTGCGCTCAACTCGTCCTTTGGCTTGTGCGGAATAAGCCTTTATTACTTCTATGCCTAATTTTTTGCAAGCTGACGAAAAGTGGCTTAACCATTCTGGCTCTATTAGTTCCTCTCTCTCTTCTACCTTTTCCTTCAATGACTTTGGCGAAACGTACAAGCTCTTTAAGTCTACATAAATAGCCGCTGGTATCCCTGCATCTTTAATCCACCATTTTAAAAGTGAAAAAGCCGCTCGGGTTGTTTCTCCATAATCCATTAGCGATAATGTTTTACTTGTTGCATCATCTACCATGTTCATTAAACACTGCTTTTCTTCAATTCCATCAAACCAAGGATGGATTGATCCATCAAGCTGTAACAGCTCACCAAAACGAGACCGGCGTGCTCGCCGAGATCGATATCCTTTCCTTTTGCGATGCCGACTCCATAAACCTGCTTGCTTAAGCCATAACCTTAACGTCTCAGGATGCACCTTTATACCGTCATCCTCCTCTAGTTTCTCTGATGCTAACGTCGGACCAAATCCTTCATATTTTTCTACATAAAGTTTTAACGCCTGATCTTTTAGCTTCGGATCTGTCGCTCGGTTTGATGACCTATTCCTACTCCTATGAATCAAGCCTTCTACTCCAAGTTTTTTATATCTTTTCAGACCCCTGCTTATTGTCTTACTACTGACTGATAATTTTTTCGCCGCATCTTTTATTTTTAGTCGTCCTTTGACTATCTCATCTAAAATACTCTTGCGCCTTAGTTCTTTTTCGCTCATAATGATTTTGTCTCCCATTGTTGACCCCCTACGTTATAAATTAAAAACAGGGTGCCAGTTTATACTATATGGGGGACATTTCTATTTTGGCACTAAGGGGACATTATCATTTTGGTATGACATATAATCCTTGATATATCAAGGATTATTAAGATTGATTAAAAATAATAAATATACCGTGATTATGGCTACGAACCAGGTGGTCGGGAGTTCGAATCTCTCTGGGCGCGCCAAAATTCCGCAATAAAATCAATAACTTACATGCCTAGGCTGTTGCCTTTTCTCCCTCAATAATTTTTATTGTGGGGGTTTTGTGTTTGCTGCTGAGGCCTGGCCCCATTTGCTAATTTAAATTGGCCCCACCTGGAAGATTAAAATTCCGTTATTATTAACATATGTTTTTAATAATGACGGAGATAATAAGGAGTGAATAAAGTGGAGCTATTTGAACAAATAAGAAAAGATTATTTTAATAATCAAAAAAGTATCAGAAGCGTAGCGCGAGGCTATGGGATACACAGGCGACAAGTTAGGCAAGCATTAAAAAATGCCTGCTCATCTGGGGACGAGTCCTGCGGATCAGCCAAAGCCCTTCGGGACTTGTGGACAAACCATGGACAAAATGTTGACTACATCCATGTTGTCAACATTATCGACCACAGCTTGTCCACAATCTTTGGCTTCTCGTCCACAGATTTTGCAGCCATATAATAATAAATTTTTATAATTTTTGAGGGGAATTTTGTGTCTATAATTTAGGTAAAATTGGTCTTGACTTTGGGGAGTACTTTATACAAAATATTTGCA
>JAYEGO010000423.1:0-2463 GCA_034659155.1 Bacteroidota bacterium
ATCGGAGTATTATACTCATTTATCCCGATACGCTACACTATCGGGATTCCTGCCTGCCGGCAGGTAGGCGTTCAACTTACAAATTTCAATGCACTATGTTTTTGAAAATTGAGTTTCACGAATAAAATTTTTGTTTGCATAAAAAACAGCCCACATAATCATGCGGGCTGTAAATACTATAATATTTTTATCTGATGCTAGTTAATAATCTTTCCACGCAACTGTTCAACTGCCAAAAGAATTGCTGAAACCTGCTTTTCTGTCATCTTTTCATTTTCAACTTTATCATAAGCCTCTATAACGGGAGCAAAATTTCCAATCAATTCCTGTATATTGGCCTCTTCGCTACGCTCATTCAAAATCTCCATCAGTTTTTCCAGGGAAGCCTTTTGAGCATAAATAATACTTACAATTTCAGGATTATTGGCAACATTGGCAGAAACGTTAGTAGTTAAATACATCGCTTCTATCCATCCTCCGGCAACCATTAACAAAGCCAGATCGCCCTTTCCGTTTTTATGTAAAAAATCATAAGTGTCATAAACGGTTGTTGTAATAATTCCAACCAGGGTGTCCTTGCTGTTTATATTTTCCTCTATCCCTGAAAGAAGGTCTTCATTGTAAATAGACGAAATGCCAAGATCATTACCAAGCTGGGTAATTGCCTCCAGGTAAAGCATTGTTTCCTGGGTCATTTGATAGGTGCTGGCATAACTAAGGTCACTGCCATAAACTCCAATATTATACGCCTTGCTTTTAGCGGTAAAATATTTATTTACATTTTCAACACTATTTGCTGTACCAAGCATATATGGAATTCCTATTCTGTTTAACATTTCTGTTACCTCATAAGAGGCAGGTAAAGGATAAACAAAATCAGAAACTTCCTGCCCAATCTGATCTCTTACATCTTCTATCTCCACCTGACTTTCTTTCGGACTTTTCGCAGTGTTTTTACATGAACTTAATGGTATAAGTATGATAGATATACCTAATATCATGGTTCTCAAAATAGTAGTTCTGTGATTTTTCATCGGTCAAAATTTAATTGTAAACATTTTAAGGCTCAAATATAATAAAAGCTGGATTTAATTTAGAATTAATCTGTGGATATAATCTCAAATTCTCCCATCCGGTTTTATTCCTTTCAATGATGATCTAAGTTTCTACCACAATAGATCGTATGTCTGTAACAATTTGTTTTATATTGTTAATTGCTGAAATTGAATAATCAAATCTGTTCCAATTGGTTATAATTACCTGCTTTATTGTATCAACTTCAACATCTCCCGGATGGTAATATATTTCGAGACTGCCAAAATGATCGGCCAGGACTTCAAGCAATCGATAATAATATGCAACATCCGGATCTTCATATTGATTTTTGAGAAAAGTCAATAAAAAGTTCAGGGCGTATTTTTGTTCAATTACCATTTCAATCATTTGTGGATCAGGAATAGAATCTGTTTCAAACATATTTAATGCCTGGTACATTCCCTCTATCCATCCTCCCATTAAAATAAGACTCAAGGCACTTTCCCTTCCGGTTTCAAGTAAAAATTCAGTGGAAGTGGCAAAAATCTCTGTTGCAATATTGGAAATAGAGTCAATATTTCCAATATTTTGTTCTATCCTGATAGCTGAAGATTCCAGAACATTTGCTGGAATCCCAAGTTTTTCTGAAAGTTCACTAATGGCACCCATATACCGGATAGCCTCTTCGGGATCATCAAACATTTTAGATATGCTAAAATTTGCTCCATAAATCCCAAGATTCATGGCTGTTTTAGAGCTGGAAGTATATTGACTGGCATTTTCAATTGGTAAAAAAGTCTCTGGTTTATATTGTATTTTTCCTCCTTCCAGCATTTTTGAAATTTCATTTGGTGAATACAAGCCATAAAATATTGATTTCCTGTTTTCATTTTGAAATGAAATTGTGGCTTTTTTTATTGACTTGCTATTCCTTAAAAGTTTCCCGCCTGGTGTTTTGTCGTTTTTGTCCTGATCCACACAGGCTGTAGCAAAAATTATGCCTAGTAAAAGAAAATATGAAAAGAAGGGTTTCATCTGTATCAAATATTGAATAACTACAAAATTGTCACCGATTAAATAAATAAATTGCAGGCAGCAAGATCGGAATATTTACTTACGAATAAAAATAGAAAAATTGTATGTACAAACAAATAATATATCCTGGTGTTCTTTATAACAGAATATTTCGTTCCTAAGGAACTCGTTGCTATATTCTTTAACTTAACCAGAATCTAACGACTCAGGCTGTATCATATCCTGCCTACGGCAGTCTTATAGTTGTTTTTTGGTGATAATTCTATCTTTTGATATTGCTTAAATTCGGGTATAAAGTACTGCAACGCTGAAAACAAGGGAAATGTTTATTTTGAGATCCCGACGAACTTCGTTGCCGGGATACCTGTCTGACCGGCAGGCAGGAGTTCGACT
>JAYEGO010000424.1:0-2457 GCA_034659155.1 Bacteroidota bacterium
AATGTCACTGTCGATGTGAAAGAGCTTTTTCAGCTCCTTCAACTCCATAGTGTTTTTGAAATATTTGATAACCAGGAAGACTGCATAGCTAGTTTCAGTTGAGTTGTTCCATGATTTCTAAATTGCATCTATATTTCAGAAAAATTAAATTATTGAATATATTTAGTGTAATTTTATGCTTTAACCTTATCCCCTAACGCCCTTATTTTGATTTGCGTGAATTGCTAAAAGATCTTTAATGGGACGTTTCTTTTCAAAAAGTAGATTTAGTATTAGTTTGCTGCTTCTTTGGGTATCATTATCTGCTTCAAATGGCTATAGCCAAACTAGTTTAACAGGATTAAGATTTGTGGATTCGGATATGGATAAAATCTCCTTTAACTTTGAATTTATCAACAATCTTATAATTATCCCCCTTCTCATAAACAATTCCGATAGCCTGTATTTCATTCTTGACACTGGCCTGAATATTTCTATTCTTACTGAGCTTTCTATGGGAGACAGCCTTTCACTTAATTATACAAAACAAGTAAAACTTGGAGGTCTTGGCGGGGGAGAATCAATTGACGCCCTGCATTCATATGGTAACACTTTTCAAATATCAGGAGTTCGGGGAGACTTTCAACATCTTTACATCATTCTTCAAAATGTATTCAATTTGTCATCTATGCTGGGAACTCGTGTTCATGGATTAATTGGATATAATCTATTCAAGGATTTCATTGTGGAGATTGATTATGAAAAGAAAAAACTAACTCTGCACAGGCCTGAAACTTATAAAATGAGATCCAGGAGGCGCTCCTATACCTTACCAATAATACTGGATGAGACTAAGCCCTATATTTATGCCACTATTATCCAAAAAGATGGCACTCGTATCCGGGTAAAACTACTTCTTGACACAGGTGCAAGTCACGCTCTCTGGCTGGATGTAAGCTCTGACCCTGACCTTAAGAAACCTGATTTTGTTAAATCATCCTACATTGGCACCGGCTTGAATGGAGAAATACACGGAGAGATTGGCCGCATTTATGGCATGGAAATTAACGATTTCTCTATTAAAGAACCTATTGTTGTTTTTCCAGACTCAAATTCCGCCGCAGTAGCTTTTGGTATTGATGGCAGAAATGGAAGCCTGGGCAATGAAATTTTAAGAAGGTTTAATCAAGTCATAGATTATACACACAATCAGATTACTTTAACTCCAAATAAGTTTTACAAAGATCCCTTTAAGGTTAACCGCACCGGGATTGAAATAATTGCACCAATACCAGGGCTTTCATATTACACAATCTCAAGCATAAGAAAAGAGTCACCGGGTAAGAATGCAGGTCTTAAACCAGGAGATATACTCGAGTCAGTAAACAGGAAGCGAGTGAGCAATCTTTCCATTGAAGAAGTGTATTCGATATTTGAAGGAGAACCCGGGGACAAAATAAAAATGGTGGTAAGAAGGAATGATCTGCGTTTTGTTACCTATTTTTACCTGGAACAATACATTTAACTAATGGCTAAAATCTTATGGAAACCCGGCACTATGATCTATCCCTTACCGGCAGTTATGGTTAGTTGTGGCTCAAGTCCTGCAGAATACAACATTATTACCATTGCCTGGACCGGGACGGTGTGCACTGAACCACCAATGTGTTATATTTCAGTCAGACCACACAGACATTCTTATAATATTATTAAAGACAGTGGTGAATTTGTAATTAACCTAAGCACAAAAAAACTTGCCAGAGCTACAGATTGGTGCGGGGTAAGATCGGGAGAAAAGTATAATAAATTTGAAAAAATGAACTTAACGCCTGAAAAAGCAAGTTTTGTTAAGGCTCCATTGATCAAAGAATCTCCTGTAAATATTGAATGTAGGCTTACTGAAATAAAACCTCTTGGAGTACATCATATGTTCCTTGCTAAAGTGCTGGGAATTCATGCTGATGAGCAATTCATAAACCAAAAAAATCAAGCCTTTCACCTGGATAAGGCAAAACCAATCTGCTACTCACATGGAAAGTATTATGAGCTAGGCAATTTTATCGGAAAATTTGGTTTCTCGGTACAAAAAAAGAAGTCTGGCCGGCAATCAGGCAAAAAGAAGCCTTAACTGAAGAGAGGAAAAAGCCAATTTTTTATGGGCAATACAGCGCCAAAATACCATTTTTGACTCTACACTATATTTTGGCTTCATGCCACCTCCCGCTTTTCAGGTACAAATATGACAATACACTTAACAGGATTCCATAAACCAATTCTGATGTCCACATATGTACAACTGTACCATTCAGAAAATTAATTATGGAATAGGCATACACCAAATAAACTACCAGAACTCCCAGTTCAAGCAAAAGTGAAATATTGGTTTTCCCTGTACCGGAAACTCCATTGAAGAGAACAAAGCCAACAGTTATGAATAAGGAACTTAAGGTTACAACATATAAAACCGGTAAGGCATCC
>JAYEGO010000425.1:0-2449 GCA_034659155.1 Bacteroidota bacterium
AGAGATGAAGAAGGTAATAAGTTTAATGTTAGGTATGGTGATGTTGGTGTGTTTCATTCCAGTAGCTAATGCAACTGAGGATCCTACGCCAGTAAATCCTGTTGGTGAAACGAACCTGATTACGCACTATAACTATTCGAAGGGAATAATGGTAAGCATCTTTGATGCGGTTAACGATTATCTTATGATTTATAATGGCGGAGTTTTAGAGAAAGTCGTTTTTGCTGAAAATGAAAGTATTGTAGTAGAGGAATATCACTATGATAATGGCGGTCTTGTGTATAGTGAAGTTGTAGGAGGAGATGGTGAAATTGGGGTTAAGACCTACTATGAGGGCTCACAGTCAAAACCATTGTATTCTATAAATAGTGAAGGATTAGTAACAGCTGAATGGTCCTATAATGCTGATGGTTCTATGGCAGAGAAAAAGGTGTTTGGCTTGATAAATGAAGAAAGACAATGCCTATCTACTGTTCATTATAAAAATGGACTGGTAGATAAAATAACAGGCTTGAAGGACCCGACAGGCGTAGCTGTCGACTGGAATGAAGAAGTGACACTTGCAGAATATACATATGTAGGCAGGTCACTCACGAAGGTAGAAGAAACTGTGTATTCACTTGAATATGAGAAAGATGCGGAAGGTAATTTAATTGGAGATGACGATGGCAACCCGATACCGACCGGAGGGTTAGAGAAACATACACAAACCTCATATTATGAGGGAGGCAGAATAGATCGCGTAGTGAAAGGTGGAGAGGTAATTAGGAAATACAACTATGCAGGTACAAAATTAGACTCTATAGATACTCTTTCAGAAGGCAACATTGTTTCCAAAACTACAGTTGATGCGCATAGAAGATCAGTTCAGGAAGTTGCTTATGATTATGATGACAATGGGAAATTAATAGGAACCAAGATTGTAACAGACTGGGAATATAATGATACCGGAGCAGCTACTACAATGACCTATGATGTGCCGGAAAATTATGACACAGAAGGATTGCCTGACGGAGCTGTTTATAATGCAGCAGAAAATACAGTAACAGTAACAGTTGCTGCTGGTGGATGTAAGAATAAAAGATCGCACCAATTCAGTTCAGAAGGAGAATATACTATAGATAATGTAACTTATTATCATAACGGCAGGATGACAGATACTGTTAGAGAAGATTATCGACCCCCGGAAGTACCAGTTGATCCTTCAATTACAGGCATCTTAGGTACAGTGATAGATCTGGACTATGCAGAAGAGATACTTGGCTATAAAATTACAGCAGATAATTTTGAAGATGCATTAGATGACCTGATAGACTGGGTCAACTCGTTAGGCGAGAATGGGTATTCCGGCGATATCACCAAGACACCCGAAGCTCTGAATAAGCTCTTTAAGGCTGATATTGCTGTTAGCTTAGGATCGTATGCTGAAAAAGACATTCATCAAAGCAAGATACTAAAAGTACTTAAGAGTGAGATGATCGTAAGACTTGAAAGTTTACAAGCAATTACAGAGGAGTTTGAAGATGCAATTGAAGGTGTTGAAGATCCAGAAGAATTAGAAGCAGCAAAAAATATAGCACTTGAGGATATTGATGACGAAGGATTAAATTCAGATTGGGTCAAAATCTACGCTTCTCCTGTAGTAGAAGGCACGCTTAAAGAAATAGTGGAGATAGATGGCATGATGTATGCGGTAGTGGATGCCGAGCAAATCGCAATTCATAATGGTGAAGGGTTTTATGATTGTGAAGGTGAAACTTTCTATATACAGATTAATACGGATTTGGCTTCTGAGTTAGAAGGAGAAACAGGTCAGGTAATAGCCTTTAATGGAGATGTTACTCTTGATGTAAATGGCTATCTTGCTATGTCAATAAATGCTGATTATGATGGTGGAGTAATATTAGGAGAAGAAGCAATAGCCAAACAACATGAGGAGATAGAAGCAGGCGAGTGTGAATGGTATAACAAGGCATCTGCCCAGTTAGAAGCAGATGTGTATGGACCTGCTCAAGAACAAGGAATAAATTTCACTTCTGATTGGAAAGTTGGCTGGGGATTGATACAAAACTATGTTATTTCAGAAATGGAGCGTTTAGGACTTTAATAAAAAAAGGAGATAAGGAAAAAAGTAAAGTTAAGCCTCCCCTTAAAAGGAGGCTTAACTTTTTTTGTATTATATATACGGTAAACCTATGCGGCAGCACCATGCAAATCTTATAGTCCTTTGGGGCGATACAGGTGGGGGAAACCAAATAAGATATATAAACAAACAATAAATGCATCAATAAGGGCAGCGCAAAAAACATTCCTTTATTTTTTCTTTTGCTGATTTGTTGTCAGGGTTCAATTCTAATGCAATTTTAAATTCTTTTAAGGCATCCTTAAATTGTTTTTGCTCAAAATATACAATTCCAAGTTGAAAATGTGCATCGTGAAAATCCGGGTT
>JAYEGO010000426.1:0-2448 GCA_034659155.1 Bacteroidota bacterium
TGCTTGCCCCGTGAAATCCTGTTTTACAGGAGTGGCTTTGCCACTATTTCACAGGGCTTGCATCGTTTTGAAAACAAATTCCTATCTTGATACCTCGTCAGCTTTGCTACGAGGTAGTTCATTAATCAGAACTATTCATGCTTGATCAGGATACCAGAAAGAATTGTCTTCCGGTAAATCAAGATCTTTATACTTGTCAATAATTGAGTCAAGGATTAAAAAAATTTCTTTTGGATTAAGGCTTGTTACCAGTTTAATCCGGGTTTCTTTAAAGTTAGGTAATCCCTTGAAATAATTTGAGAAATGACGTCTCATTTCAAAAATCCCTCTTGGTTCGTTTTTCCATTCAAGAGATTTTTCAAAATGCAGCTTTGCGAGTTTTACTTTTTCAGTGATACTTAGCGGAGAAAGTATTTCTCCTGATTCCAGGAAGTGTTTTATTTCTTTAAAGATCCATGGTCTTCCCATACTGGCTCTGCCAATCATGATTCCATCTACACCATATGTATCAAACATTTCTTTGGCAACTATGGGCCCGGTAATATCTCCATTTCCTATAACAGGAATGTGAATATCTGGATGATTTTTCACTTCCCCTATAAGAGTCCAGTCAGCTTTGCCCTTATACATCTGGTTTCTGGTTCTTCCATGAATGGTAATGGCTTTGATTCCAACATCCTGGAGTTGCTTTGTTATTTCCAGAATGTTTTTGTCTTCCTCATCCCAGCCCAATCTTGTTTTTACTGTTACCGGCAGATTGGTGGCATCCACAATGGCTTTAGTCATTTTCACCATCAATGGTATGTTTCGAAGCATACCTGCTCCGGCCCCACGATTAGCAATTTTTCGAACCGGACATCCGAAATTTATATCAATGAGTTCAGGGGAAGAAGACTCTGCAATTTTTGCAGCTTCGACCATGGGGCCAATTAAGTGTCCGTATAATTGGATCCCAATGGGTCTTTCATAATCAAAAATGTCAAGCTTTTTTACACTTTTTGCCCCATTTCTAATCAGACCATCTGAAGATATGAATTCTGTATAGAGGACATCCGCTCCAAATAGCTTGCATATGTAACGAAAAGAAGGATCAGTTACATCTTCCATTGGGGCCAGAAACAAAGCCTTGTCTCCCAACTCAACATTTCCAATTTTAAACACTTCTGCAATTATTAACTAACTTCGTCAGCAAAAGTAGGAAAAAGGTATGAAAACAGGATATTTAAGTGGGATGCATCCATTTTCAAAGATTTTATTATCTGTGATAATTTCTTTGGTCTGCTTATTTATAGTCAGCATACTGGGTTTTGTTTTAGCTCTTTTGATTTTTGATATTGAAATGAGTCAAATTGCAGTCTCGGTAGCAGATCCAATGAATCCAGCCAATCTTTCGCTGTTGAAGTATTTGCAGATACTTCAGGGAATGGGATTATTTATTCTGCCGGCTCTGCTTATTGCCATTCTTTTTTTTGAGAAGGGCCCTAAACAATTTGGGTTTCGTGAAGGCCCCTCCTTTATTTCCATATTTTGGGTAATGGTTGTTGTGTTTTTCGGACTTCCTGTAATCAACCAGTTGACATCATGGAACATGAGCTTAAAACTTCCGGAATTTCTTTCAGGCATTGAAGAGGCAATGAAAAGAATGGAAGATAGTGCAGCTTTACTTACAGAGGCATTTCTGAGCACAAAAAGTATTTGGGGACTAATGGTAAATTTAATTATGATAGCTGTTATTCCTGCCATTGGGGAAGAATTGTTTTTTCGGGGTATTTTGCAGAAATTTTTTATTGACTGGACTAAAAACCCAATAAGAGGGATTCTGATAGTTGCTTTTTTATTTAGTTTTTTTCACTTACAGTTTTATGGGTTTTTACCAAGGTTCTACCTGGGAGTATTATTTGGTCTGATGTATTATTGGTCAGGAACAATATGGCTCCCGATTATTGCTCATTTCATTAATAATGGAGCAGCAGTACTGGTTTATTTCTTCTTTGGCAAGGAGGTGGTTGAACAAAGTTTAGATTCTGTAGGTACCCTTGAAAATAACTGGTTTCTATTTCTTATATCCATGCTCCTGGTTGTTGTTTCGTTAATTCAAATATCCAGGCAATCTTCTGTTAGTAAGCAGGAATAGGATAAAATAATAAGTGGATTTGCTCTTTTTTAGCCTGAATGAATAATGTGGTGGGCTAAAGCCCTATATTACTGCCTGTGTAAGAATGCAATCAACCGATATCTTTTTGATTGGTTTCCAGAAAACGAATCTTTTGAAGTTCATTTTTCCTGTAAACATATGCAAGTCCATATTGTATTGCTTTCTCCCGCTTCATGTCTTCGGGTAAATCTTTATAACTATCTTCAACTTCATTCCAAATCTGGAGAATAATCTGGTTTGCTTCGTTTCTTAAATTGGCAAGTTTATCAAGCAAGAGCTTATTTTTTTTCTGT
>JAYEGO010000427.1:0-2432 GCA_034659155.1 Bacteroidota bacterium
CAGGCTTGACATTTGGGCATTTTTTGCTACCCTGAAAGCATGGCAAGAAAACCTCGAATCCATTATCCAGGCGCTGTTTATCATGTTATTCTCAGAGGGAACGATAGACAGAATGGACATAAGGGTCAAGTCTGTTCTTGACACTTGTTTATTTCCAAGGGGCAGGGTATAAACCTTCGCCTTTAGGCGGAATTGTTTTTAGCAAATTTTTCCCAATGTGTATTCAGAAAGTGTATAATGTCCTCCAATAAATTTTATAAGGGAGGCAAAATGAGCAAGGAGCGTTATCGACGAGGTGCGCATTTAGTCAAAAATCCCCCCTTTTAAAAAACCTGTCAAGAAAAATATCTTGTTATTTGTGCCATAAATCGCTATTTATTTTATAGTTTCCTTCACTCAGGCTCTCATGCTTTCTAATCCGCCGACAAAGGAGAGGCCAATTGGTGACCTTGGGGACTTCTTTATGTGGGAATTTTGGGAAAAAAGAAGGATATGGGAGGAGGAGGTAATAATGAAATTTCCCTATGGTATATGTGACTTTAAAAAGGTTAATACTCAGGGTTATTATTATTGTGACAGAACAGATAAAATACCTCTGCTTGAAAAATCAGATTTTCAATTATTCATCCGTCCCAGACGTTTTGGCAAGAGCCTTGTTCTTTCAATGCTGGAAAATTATTATGATGTGGCAAAAAAGGATGAGTTTGAGTCAATTTTTGGTAATTTAAAAATCGGGGAAAATCCTACAGATTTGCGCAATTCATATTTTATTCTGAAGTTTGATTTTTCCTGTGTCGATCCGACCGGAAGCGCTGAAGAGGTGAAAAAGTCTCTGTTTAATCATATTAATGGTTGTATTGAAGAATTTTATGCTTTTTATAAATATAAAGGATATGAACTGCCTCAAATAAAAGTCAATTTTGATGATGCGTTATACTCTTTAAAATCCCTGGTCAGTTCAATCCGCATGACCCCCCACCCTGTTTATTTACTCATAGATGAATATGATAATTTTGCCAACACAGTGATGATGGGGGTGCAGAGCACAGGAAAGAGATATGAAACTCTTGTGCATGACGAAGGCCCATTAAGAACTTTTTTCAAGGCTGTAAAATCCTTAACTTCAGGTTCCATGTTTGATAAAGTTTTTATAACAGGGGTTTCACCTGTTGTTATGAGCGATATTACAAGCGGGTATAATATTGCTGAGAATATTTATTTTGAGCCTGAGTTTAATGATCTTTGCGGGTTTAAACAGAATGAAATTGAGGATGTGATCAAAGAGATCGTTGATCAATGCGGTTTTGAAAAAGAGAAGATCCTGGAAGCCGTGAATTTGATGCAGACTTATTACAACGGCTATACTTTTTCCCATGCAGCAGATGAGCATGTTTATAATCCGACTCTTTCTTTATATTTTTTTAAACAGTTTGAAAAAAAATGCAGCTATCCGAGGGAGATGTTGGATGACAATCTTGCAGTAGATGAATCAAAACTTGAGTATATTGCCCAGATCCCCCGTGGAAGAGATCTTTTAATTAGCCTGATGGAAAACAAACACCAGGTTGTTGCATCCAGAATCAGTAAACGTTTCGGCATTAAGGATATGCTCACCGACAAATCTCACGACAATACATTTCTGGTCTCTTTTCTCTATTATTTCGGAGTATTGACCATTGCCGGTGACACAGAAGATCTGCAGGTAATCTTAAAAGTTCCCAACCTTGTTATGAAAAGCCTTTATGTGGAACGGATTCAGAAAATGCTTCTGCCTGAACCGGAAGACAGAGATGATGGCATGGAAGCTGCAAAACTGGTTTATCAAAAAGGAGAGATGGCTCCTCTGTGCAGATTCATGGAGGAGAGATATTTTAAGGTTTTTCATAACAGGGATTACAGATGGGCAAATGAACTGACATTAAAGACCGCTTTTCTGACCCTGCTTTACAATGATATTATTTATATCATGGATTCTGAAACTGAGATTGACCGCCGATATGCCGATCTGACCATGATCATCAGGCCGGATAAGAGATATGGCAAAGTATTTGATGTTTTGATAGAGTTTAAATTTGTAAAGCTCAAGGACGCTGGAATGAGCGCTGACCAGGCAGTGGGACTGACTGATGATGAGCTTTGTCAAATTCCCGATATTGCAAAGCAGATAAAAGATGGTGAAAAGCAGGTAAAAGAGTATGGAAAAAAACTTGAACAAAAATATGGAAACCTGAGATTACAGCAATTCGTGGTCGCGGCTCTGGGGTTTGAAAGAGTATGTTTTAGAAAACTGAATTGATAATAAGGAACAGAACTGGGGTCAGGCTTGACATTTGGGCATTTTTTGCTACCCTGAAAGCATGGCAAGAAAACCTCGAATCCATTATCCAGGCGCTGTTTATCATGTTATTCTCAGAGGGAACGATAGACAGGAT
>JAYEGO010000428.1:0-30600 GCA_034659155.1 Bacteroidota bacterium
TTAAAAGCTCTACAAGAAAATTCACATGTTCTGGTAAGTATCTTTGTAAATCCTACTCAATTTAACGATAGTAAAGATTTAATAAATTATCCGAGAAAAAATTCAGAAGACCTGAGTATTTTAAAAACCCTGCTAAGACATAACGATATTGTGTTTATACCTGAAGAGGCAGAAATGTATCCTGAACCTGATATGCGCAAATTTGATTTTCGTCATCTCGATAAGATCATGGAGGGAGCACACAGGCCAGGGCACTTCAATGGTGTTGCTCAAATTGTAAGTAAGTTGTTTGATTTAATCAAGCCTGATTTTGCATACTTTGGAGAAAAAGACCTTCAGCAACTCATAATTCTCAAAAAGCTAACAGAAATCATAGGGAGTAATACAAGCATTGTTAGCTGTCCTATAATTCGCGAGAATGATGGTTTGGCAATGAGTTCACGCAATCAGTTATTGAGCAAGACCGGAAGAGATGAAGCCGTAAATATATCGCAGGCATTATTTGATGCTGCTAAGCTCAAAAAACAGTTAAGCCCAATTAAATTACGGGAAAATATCATTAATCGTATCAATTCAAACCCTGAGTTAAAAGTAGAATATTTTGAAATTGTAGATGGCTTTGATCTGAAACCTGTTTTAAGCTGGGACAGTTCTCCCTTGATTTATGGGTGTATCGCAGTAAAGGTTGGTTCAGTAAGGCTTATAGACAATTACAAACTTGTTAATAAAAAAGATTAATAAGCAAACCAGACTCCTTTATTGTTTGAACTTATATTCATATTCAGTAACTTTGCATTGTCATGTTTATAGAAGTAGTCAAATCTAAGATCCACAAGCTTACTGTAACGGAAGCTAATTTGCAGTATGTCGGTAGTATTACTATTGATGAAGCCTTGATGGAAGCTGCTAATATTATTGAAAATGAAAAGGTTCAGGTTGTTAATCTTAACAATGGAGAGCGTCTGGAAACTTATGTAATTAAAGGTAAAAAAAACTCAGGAGCCATTTGCCTTAATGGTCCTGCTGCAAGAAAGGCCGCAGTTGGTGATGTGATTATTATTATTTCTTATGCCATGCTTGAATTTGAAGAAGCTAAATCATTCTCACCTCAACTTTGTTTTCCGGATACTGCAACCAACAAACTTCTCAAATAATTCCAATTGAGAAAAAAAATCATCAATTCTTTCAAATTCCTTTTGTTCCTTTTTATTGGAATAGCTTTACTTTACTTTGCCTTTAAGGACATTAGCCTTCAAGATCTTTGGTTTGATCTGAAACATGCAAATTACAATTGGGTAATTCTTGCATTGTGCTTAAGTATTTTAAGTCATCTGAGCCGGGCAATGAGGTGGAAAATATTAATTGAGCCCCTTGGTTATACACCAAAAACCAGAAATGTCTTTTATGCGGTAATGATTGGATATCTTGCAAATTTGGCTGCACCCCGACTCGGAGAAATTTCCCGATGTGGTTCATTGAACAAAACCGATAAAATCCCTTTTGATTCACTTATTGGGACAGTGATTGTTGAAAGAGCAATTGATCTGCTCACATTAATTATTCTGACTATAATTATATTCTTTTCAAAGATTAATTTTTTTGGAAATTTTATTGTTCAAAATGTGTATTTGCCTCTTTCCGGAAAATTCCAGAATATGTTTTCATCTTCCATCAGAATCTTATTTTTAATTGGAATTATATCTATTTTTCTCGTAGTTATTTGGTACTTCAGGGAAGCTATTTCAAGGATGAGGGTTTTTCAAAAACTTAAAAAATTTGGTTTGGGAGTCTTCGACGGAATAAAATCTGTATATAAAATGAAAAGGTTTTCTGCATTTATTTTCCAAACCTTTTTTATGTGGTTTATGTACTTTTTAATGACCTGGGTAATGGTATTTGCTCTTCCGGAGACTTCTTCCCTTACAGCTATTGACGGTTTATTTTTGTTAGTTATTGGTTCGTTTGGGATGGCTGCTCCGGTTCAAGGGGGAATTGGTGCTTTTCATTGGATTATTTCCAGGGGCTTAACTATTTATGGAATACCCTTTGAAAAAGGTCTGGCATTTGCAACCATCCTTCATGAATCCCAATTGCTTATGGTCCTTATTCTAGGGTCAATTTCTTTAATTATTGTCGTATTAAACAGGAAAAAATCCTATCTTGCATAGGAAGTTTCTAATTTTAATACAATGGATCAATATTATTTTATTCAAGACAAAATAACCGATATCATTGGTCTGCGTTATATGTTATCGGTTTATCGGTTTAAGGATCAAAAAATTGTTTTTACAGAAGGTTGTTTCGATCTTATGCATCGCGGGCATATCAAATTTCTTGCTCAAGCAGCCGGAATGGGTGATAAATTAATAGTAGGACTTAACTCTGACTCCTCTGCTGAAAAGTTAAAAGGAAAGGGAAGGCCCATTCAGACTCATGGAACCAGATCAATGATCCTTGCATCTCTGCGCTTTGTTGATCATGTTGTTGTTTTTGAAGATGAAACACCCTTGAAGCTAATCAAAATAATCCAACCCGATGTTTTTGTAAAAGGGGGAGATTGTATTGAGGATGAAACTATTGGGGACGATCTGGTATCATCAAAAGGTGGTAAAATTGTCACCCTGGATGTTTTGAAAGGATATTCCACTACATCTTTGATTGAAAGAATAAAAAGTTGTTAAATATTTTTCAGACCTCAAATACCTTCAGAAATTCTGTATGTTTAAATTCCATGTAAATTTTCTCATTGATTAATGGCCAAATCCAAAACTATTTATGTTTGCCAGAATTGCGGTGCAGAATCTGCAAAATGGATTGGGAAATGTCCTTCATGTCAACAATGGAATTCTTATGTAGAAGAAATACTCCAAAAACCTGATAAGTTTACTTTTTCTTCTTCATCAACTAAATCCAGTCCTGTTCGTATTTCAGAAATACACCCTCTTAAAAAAGGCAGAATTAAAACATTAAGTAAAGAGTTTGACAGGCTTCTGGGTGGTGGCCTGGTTCCGGGGTCACTTATTCTTCTTGGTGGGGAGCCAGGAATTGGGAAGTCAACTATGGCGCTTCAGGTGTTACTTAATATGAAGAATTCTGTTAGTTTATATGTTTCCGGAGAAGAAAGTGAGCAGCAAATACAAATCCGTTCAGAACGGATTGGAAATATTAATGAAAATTGTTTTGTTTATTGTGAAACAAAACTTGAGAATATACTCCTTAATATAGAACACATAAAACCCGATGTTGTAATAATCGATTCCATTCAAACTATCTACACCGAAAGAATTGAATCTTCACCCGGAAGTGTTTCCCAGGTTCGCGAATCAGCCGGTTTACTGCTGAAATTTTCAAAAGAATCGGGCATCCCCATTATTCTTATAGGGCATATTACTAAAGATGGAAGCCTTGCCGGACCAAAAGTACTGGAACATATTGTTGATACAGTTCTTTATTTCGAAGGTGACCGTAATCATCTATACAGAATTCTAAGGGCAAACAAAAATCGTTTTGGATCTACTTCTGAACTTGGGATATTTGAAATGAATGATACAGGGTTACGTGAAATTGAGAATCCCTCTGAGTTGTTGATTTCTCAATTTGAAGAAAAGCTAAGTGGTGTTGCTATTTCAGCCACATTGGATGGGGTTAGGCCATTTCTTATTGAAACTCAGGCCCTTGTAAGCTCAGCTGTGTATGGTACACCGCAAAGATCCTCTACTGGATTTGATTTGAGACGACTGAATATGCTTCTTGCGGTTTTAGAAAAAAGAGCAGGTTTTAAATTGGGGGCAAAAGATGTTTTTCTCAACATTGCCGGAGGAATAAAAGTTGCAGACCCTGCAATTGACCTCGCTGTAATTTGTTCCATATTATCCTCAAACCTGGATTTTCCAATTGATAAGAAAAAATGTTTTTCTGCTGAAATTGGCTTATCGGGCGAAATACGACCGGTGAGCCGCATTGAACAGAGAATTCTGGAGGCAGAAAAGTTGGGTTTTGAGCAAATATATGTTTCAAAATATAATTTAAAAGGACTGAAGACTGCAAAATATAAAATTCAAATTGTGCCCCTCGACAAAATTGAAAATTTAATAAGGCAATTATTTCGTTAAGCATTAATAACTAAATTTAAATACATGAAAAAGTATATTCTTATAGGTTTTATGAGTCTCTTGTTGTTTTCCGCTTGTGACATTTTAAAAGAGCTTGAAATTCCAGTTTATGGAACAGTTACCGAGGGAGACATTATTAATGGATTAAAAGAAGCTTTAAAGATTGGTACTGAAAATGGTATCAGTTCATTGAACCAGCAGGATGGTTTTTACGGAAATCCCCTATTCAGGATTCCTTTTCCCGAAGAAGCAAAATATGTAGAAGAAAAACTAAGAGCTCTTGGTTTCAATAAAATGATTGATGATTTTATTCTAACACTCAATCGAGGTGCAGAAAAAGCCGTAAAAAAAGCATCCCCAATCTTCCTGGATGCCATTACAAACATGAGCTTTTCAGATGCCAGAACTATTCTGAATGGAAAAGAGGATGAAGCCACCAGGTACTTTCATTCAAAAACTAATGATCAGTTGATTGTTGCATTTAAACCAGATGTACAAACAACTTTAGATCAGGTACATGTAACTTCCTACTGGGATGACATTACAACAGCATATAATAAGATCCCTTTTACAAAGAAAGTGGAAACCGATCTTGCACAATACGTAACTGAAAAAACAGTTGATGGTTTGTTTATTCGTATTGCCCAGGAAGAAAAGCTAATTCGTGAAGACCCCAAAGCCAGGGTTACCGAAATTCTTCGTAAAGTTTTCGGGCAATAATATAATATCCTGAGATCGCATTCCATTGTTCTTTTTCCTGTTCCTGCTAAATTTTTGTGATACGCGTATTGCGAATACGCATATTATTTCATCATTGAATATCTTCATGGTTAAGCATTAACTGTTGAGTTTCGAAATCTTTGGACTGATTTTTGCATTTCTATTGAAAACCCCTAACAACATCAATATGAAACATAAAAAAACGCCCAGGGCAAATCTTGAGAAAGGAAAGTTCTTGTTTTTTCAAATTGGCCTAATAGTATCTATCTCATTAATTCTAATAGCTTTTGAATGGACATCCTCAGTAAATGGCATAAATCCTTATATTCAAGCTACCAATGAAATTGAAGAGATGATCAGCACTCCTGTTTTCAGGCCGGAACCACCAAAGCCTAAAGTTCCACTACCTCCGGTAGAAGAAATTGAGATTCTTCCTGATGACAGTAAAATAGAAGAAATAATAAACATCAAAACTCTGGAAATAAAGGAAGAACAGATTATGGCATTTAAAGTATTTGAGGAACCACAGGAAGAAATGTTTGCTGAGCCTCCTCTTTACATTGTACAGGAAATGCCCAAATTCATGGGCGGTAATCAGGCAGAATTTGTAAGGTGGATAGCAGATAACATGATATATCCTGAAGAGGCAGTAAGGAATTTTATAGATGGGCGTATATTCCTGAGCTTTGTTGTTGAGAAGAACGGAACAGTTTCAAACGTTACAGTACTCAGAGGAGTTCACCCCCTTCTCGATGCCGAAGCGGTGAGGGTGGTAAGCTCCTCCCCAAACTGGACCCCGGGCAGGCAGTTTGATAAAGTAGTGCGGGTGCAATTCACTATTCCCATTAGTTTTATTTTGAAATAAGACTTAAGGAAAAAGCTTATCCATATTTTATAGTGGCAGCATTTTATGCTGCTTTTAGTCCGGAGAATGATGTGGTAGAAGATCTAGTAAATAGTTTCATCCTCTATTTTAAAAGATTCTCCGCCCTGTTCATTTTCAAGCTTTGCACAATCCAGCTCAATATTAAATCCAAGAGGTGATTCAAAAACATCGGCTTCATAGAAGGCAAGTGTTGAATCGCTGTAAATTTTTTGATGGTAAAGCCCAAAAATTGGAAGTGCCATATTGCTTCCGCTCCCCAGGTACAAACTCTCAAAATGAATGCTGCGGTCTTCCCAACCCGACCATACCCCGGTTACCAGGTTAGGGGTTACTCCCATGAACCATCCGTCTGATTGATTTTGGGTGGTTCCTGTCTTTCCTCCAATTTCATTCATTAGTTCATACTTCCATCTCAATCTGGCTCCAGTTCCTTCTTTTACAACACCCTCTAATAAACTCACCATAAGAAATGCATTTTCTTCACTAATTGCTTCTTCATACCTTGGATAAATCCTGGATATTACATCACCATTTTTATCTTCAATTGCTGTCACAAAAATAGGCTGAGTATAAACTCCTTTGTTTGCAAATGTCCCAAAAGCACCGGTAAGTTCATAGAGTGAAACAATAGAGGTTCCCAAAAAGAGGGAGTACACAGGATCGATATAGCTTCTCACTCCCATTTTCTTTATCACATTGATAACAGATTGTGGATTGAACTGTTTCATTAACCATGCTGACACATAATTTTCTGAGTTGGCAAGACCCCACTTCAGGCTAACCATTTTACCCCAATATTCACTCTTACCCGAACTGGCAGGAGTCCAGGTAGAATCTCCAAGCTGAAATGTTTGTGGAACATTGGGTACCTTGTAACAAGGTGTATAACCATCCTGCATGGCAAGAGTGTACATAAAAGGTTTAATAGTACTGCCCGCCTGTCTTTTCTGAGCCATCACGGCATCAAACTTAAAGTATTTAAAGTCAGGTCCACCCACGTAAGCTTTTACATAACCGGTATGGGGGTCAAAACTCAGCAAGCCGGATCTTAAAAAATACTTGTAATATTTAATAGAATCCATAGGTGTCATAATAGTGTCTATTTCTCCTTTCCAGGAAAACACTTTCATCTCAACCGGAAAATTAAATGCTGCGTTAATAGAATCCTGAGAAACTCCCTGTCTGATAAGATTTCTGTACCGGTCTGTTCTCCTCATAGTTCCTTCTAGAATACTCGCAATGGTCTTCTTGTTGAGATCATCTGAATAGGGCGGATTCTTAAAGGTTTTTACATGTTCATCAAATACACTCTGAATATCAAGAGCCAGATGTTGTTGTACCGCGTCTTCAGCATATTTTTGCATCTTTGAATTGATGGTGGTATAAATTTTTATTCCATCCCGGTAAAGATTATAATTTGAGCCATCAGGTTTTTTGTTTTTTCTACACCAGCCATACAGGGGGTTATTGTTCCATTCATATAGAGCCTCCTTAAACTGTTCGTCAGAATAGAAATATCTTCTTTTGGGCTCTTCTTTGATCATGGTGGTTCTCAAATATTCCCTGAAATATGTAGCAAGGCCAACATTATGATCCTGAATTTTAAAATCTACCTTTATTGGAAGTTGTTTAAGAGAATCTACCTCTTCAATTGGGAGGAAGCCATATTTCCCCATTTGTGATAATACCGTATTTCTCCTGGACATCATCCTGTCGTAGTTTCTTAAGGGATTATACAGGGACGGATTTTTTACCATTCCAACAAGCATAGCTGCCTGTTCAATATTTAAAGAGTCGGGTGTAGTATCAAAATATATTTGAGCTGCAGACTTGACTCCCACCGCCTGATACAGAAAATCAAAAACATTTAAATACATGGTCATGATTTCCTCTTTAGAGTAACTTTTTTCAAGTTTTACTGCAGTTTGCCATTCTTTAAATTTAGTAACTCCCAGATGAATTTTTCTTGAAATACTCGATCTGTATCTGGTTGTGTCTCGTGGAAAAAGGTTTTTTGCTAATTGCTGTGTAATCGTAGACCCACCACCGGAATGTTTTTGTCCCAATAGTCCTGTCTTTATCAACACCCTGCCCAGGCCTCTGATATCGATGCCGGAATGACGATAAAACCGAATATCCTCTGTAGCTATAAGGGCATCAATAATATATGGCGAAATTTCGTCATAGTCACACCAAACACGATTCTGAACATAAAATCTACCTATAAGCATACCATCTTCGGTAAATACTTCAGCCGCCAGGTTATTTTCCGGATTTTCTAACTCCTCAAAACTGGGCATAGGCCCTAGTTTTTCATTTGAGATCAATACAAATAAAATTGTGATCAGTATAAATGGAATCGAATAAAGTATCCAAAACCAGATAATTCCTGCTCTATACTTTGGCTTGTTAGTATCCATGTGCATATTTATTGCTGCCTCAAAAATAATAATAATTAAAAATAAATTTTGAACTTACTAAGCTATTTACTTTTCTTTGTGATGTTTTTTAGATTCTTTTTTATTTAAATCATTAAGAAATGGGAGAAAATCTTGTTATTGTTGAATCTCCGGCAAAAGCAAAAACTATTGAAAAGTTTCTGGGCAAAGGATTCATTGTAAAATCAAGCTTCGGACATATTAGAGACCTTGCAAAAAAGGATTTCGGTATTGATATAAAAAACCAATATAAGCCTATATATATTGTCCCCGAGGATAAGAAAAAAATTGTAAGTGAACTTAAGAAATTTAAAAAAAATGCCAAACTGATTTGGCTGGCATCTGATGAAGACCGGGAGGGGGAAGCAATCGCATGGCATATTTCTGAAGTCCTGGGATTGACTGAAGAAAACACCAGGAGAATTGTGTTTCATGAGATTACCAAAAATGCAATCCAGAGCGCCGTTGAGAATCCCAGAAAAATCAACTATAATGTAGTTCAGGCCCAGCAAGCAAGAAGGGTTTTAGATCGTCTTGTGGGCTTTCAACTTTCCCCTTTACTCTGGAAAAAGATTAAGCCCTCGCTTTCAGCCGGTCGGGTTCAATCTGTTGCTGTACGCTTACTGGTAGAAAAGGAACGGGAAATACTGAGCTTTAAAACCAGTTCTTCCTATAAAGTAAGTGCCATCTTCAGTTTCTTAGATCCTGATGGAAAGCAAGTAGAAATTCAGGCAGAACTATCGCGAAAACTTAAGAATTTGGATGAAGCCAGAGATTTTTTAACACAATGTGGTCTGGCTTCTTATGAAATTGTCAAGCTGGCCACAAAATCACTTAAAAGATCCCCTGCTCCACCATTTACTACTTCTACATTACAACAAGAAGCCGGGAGAAAGTTAGGATTCTCAGTAGCACAAACTATGTCGGTGGCTCAAAAATTATATGAAGCCGGGAAAATTACTTATATGAGAACCGATTCTGTTAATTTATCCTCCCTGGCCTTAAATACTGCAAAAAAAGTTATTGATGAGGAATTTGGAAGCAAATACCATCAGTTCAGGAAATATCAAACAAAAATCAAAGGAGCCCAAGAGGCACATGAGGCTATTAGGCCCACCTATCTTGAAAATAAAGATGTTGATGGCCCGGCAGCAGGAGTAAGATTATATAATCTTATTTGGAAACGGACAATGGCTTCACAAATGAGTAACGCCGAGATTGAAAAAACAATTGCCACAATTTCTATTTCCAATATGTCTGATGTGTTTACTGCAACAGGAGAAGTAATTAAATTTGACGGATTTTTAAAGCTTTATTCTGTTACAACAGATGAAGACACTGAAAATGGTTCAAAAACAATTCTTCCACCACTGAGAGAAGGTGAAAAGTTAAACTATGAAATGATAACAGCTTCTGAAAAATTCACACAGCCTCCTTATCGGTATTCAGAAGCAAGTCTTGTAAAAAAAATGGAAGAACTGGGAATTGGCAGACCATCCACTTACGCTCCTACTATCTCAACTATACAAAACAGAGGCTATGTTGTAAAAGAGCATCTTGACGGGAATGAAAGAGATATAGTAGTTTTTGAAATGACTGAAGGGAAAATTAAGGAAAGTAAAAAAAGAGAGAAATATGGAAGAGAAAGGTCAAAACTGGTTCCAACAGATATAGGGATGGTTGTTAACGATTTTCTTACAGAGCATTTTAAAAGTATCATGGATTATAATTTCACCGCTCTGGTTGAAAAAGAATTTGATGAAATAGCTGCTGGTAATCTGGAATGGGTAAAAATGATTGATAAGTTTTATGCAGATTTTAACGCAAGGGTTGAAAAAACATTAAAGGAATCTGAAAAAACTACCGGGGAGCGAGCACTTGGTATTGACCCTGCTTCAAACGAAGAAGTTTTGGTTAAGGTTGGCAGATACGGCCCGCTGGCACAATTAGGAAGAGTCAGGGAAGATTATAAACCCAGGTTTGCCAGTCTTCGTAAAGATCAAAGAATTGAGACAATAAGCCTTGAAGAGGCTCTTGATTTATTCAAACTTCCCAGAGAAATTGGAGATTTTGAAAATAATAGCATGATTGTTGCTGTGAGTAAATATGGTCCTTATATACGTCATGATGGGAAATTTTATTCCCTGGAAAAACAGGATGATCCTTTGTCCATTAATAGCGAAAGGGCCATTGAAATAATTCATATAAAAAGAGAAAAAGACAGTAAAAAAGTAATCAAAGTTTTTTCTGAAAATGAAAATTTGAAAATTCTTAACGGACGTTGGGGTCCTTATATCTCTTATGAGAAGAAAAATTATAAAATCCCCAAAAGTGATAATCCGGAAGAATTGAGTCTTGAAAATTGTTTAACTATTATTGCAAATAGCAAGAAAAAAAAGTCTGCCAAAAATAAATAAAATATTCTGTCTGAAATGAACCTGAATGATTATTTTGATCCTGTAAGTCTGGAAAAGACATCTGTTGACATTCTTATTCCTAAAAAGGAATTTGGCAGAAACATTTTTGTTCATACTACAAATGGGGAAATCAAAGAGATTGAAAATTTTGATATTGCCCTGATCGGGGTACCTGAAGACCGGAATTCCGGAAATATTGGTAGTGCCCTTGCTCCCGACAAAATACGACAATATCTTTATAAATTATATAAACCCTGGAAAAAGACACGAATAATTGATCTGGGAAATTTGAAAAAGGGACCCTCTGCCGAAGACAGTTATTTTGGTTTAAGAGATGTTCTCTTTGAATTGTTTTCAAAAAACCTCATTCCTGTCATTGTCGGAGGCTCTCAGGATATTACTTATGGTGCTTTGCTTGCTTATGAAAATTTACAAAAACCAATTAACCTGGTAAGCATTGATTCTAAAATTGATTTTCGGGCAAAAAGCAAGAAAATGAGTTCCGAAAATTACCTGCAGCATATTATCAACCAAAAAACTAAATATTTATCCTGTTATTCCAATATTGGGCACCAGGTATACTTTACTGATCCGGCTGATCTTGAATTATTAAAAAATTTATATTTTGATACCATTCGATTGGGTGAAGCAAGATCTGATTTGAGAAACCTGGAACCTGTTTTGAGAGATGCTGATCTTATAAGCCTTGACATGAGCGCAGTAAGACAATCTGATGCACCGGGGCATTACTATCCTTCGCCAAATGGTTTTTATGGAGAAGAAATTTGTCAGATAGCAAAATATGCAGGGATAAGTGATCAGCTCAGTGCTTTCATATTATCTGAGATAAATCCACAATTCGATCATAACAATCAATCTGCTCATCTTGGAGCCCAGGTACTTTGGTATTTTATAGATGGATTTTCGCAAAAAAAGATTGAGAAACCGGGAGACTCAGAAGATTTTACCAAATATATTGTTAGCCTTGATTCAATTGAACAGGATTTGGCTTTTTATAAAAGTGAACAAACTGACAGATGGTGGATAGAAATTCCTTTCCTCAAAAAAAAGAATAAGCCTGCTTTGCTAATCTCTTGTTCTTATCAGGACTATCTAAATGCGGGAAAACAGGAAATTCCGGATCGCTGGTGGAAAGCTTTCCAAAGAATTAATTAATTTTCTTCTAAATTCAGGTAACCTTAAGATGATTTTTCATGTATAAGGAAAGTGCTGACTATTATTAAGTTTCGGAGACATTAAAATTTGTTTGGGAATAATATTTTTGCTTATTTTACGTAACTACATATATTGACCTAAGATTACGACGTAGATAGCTTATGAAAAAGTTGATTTTTATTTCTCTGGTAATTCTATTTACATTGAATTCAGGTGCTCAACAAGACCCTCAATTCAGTCAGTATATGTTCAATCAAATGGCTATAAACCCCGGGTATGCAGGAAGCAATGATATGATTTGTGCAAGCTTGCTAAATCGTCAGCAATGGGTTGGCTTTACTGGAGCTCCTTCAAGTACGGTTTTTCATGTAAATGCTGCTGTAAAGCCCTTTGGTATTAGCAGCGGAGTTGGTTTATTTATTATGAATGATCAGGCCGGCTTCAATAAGAATCTGAATATTTCCGGGTCTTATGCATATCGCCTTGACCTTGGACCAGGTAAACTAGGGATTGGTATAAATATTGGAATGTACAATCAGTCTCTTGAACCTGAGTGGTTTATTCCTGACAGCGATCATCATACTGATGTCAATGGAGACCCACTAATCCCGGTAAATAGTGAGAGTGTATTTGTGTTTGATATGGGATTTGGATTGTTTTATAAAACCGACGAATTATATGTCGGCCTTTCCACTACACATCTGAATGAACCTAAGTTTAAATATTCAGAAGGAAGTCCTTTTTTAACAAGACACTATTATTTTACAGCCGGATATAATTTCCAATTGCCAAATCCTTTATTTGAGATATTACCATCCATACAGATTCTTTCAGATGGAGCTACATCAGAAATATCTCTAAATGCCAATACCCTATACAATAAAAAATTCTGGGGTGGCGTTTCTTACAAGGTAGGTTCAGCTGTTGTGGGTATGCTCGGAATACAATTATTCAATGGCATTAAGTTGGGATATGCTTATGAATTCCCAACTTCTGACATTATTCAGGGCACTACCGGCAGCCATGAGTTTATGGTAAATTACTGTTTTAGTTTAGGAATGGAAAGAAGTCCCAGGAGATATAAAAGTGTTAGATTTCTATGATTTTTTAAAAAATTTGTCTTACTTGCAATATTAAACCTTGTAGTACCATGAAAAAGTTATCAATAGTTGGAATAATTACCTTAATTATAGCAAGTGGCTGTGGCAGTGGGTCATATAATGGAGAACTTGTAGGCGTTCAGGGCCGCAAGAAATGGTTTGAACCCGAGCCCTATCGCATGGTATTTATCCCCCAGGGAAGTTTCAATATGGGCCCCAGCGATCAGGACGTTTCCTGGTCTATGAATACAATGAGCCGAACAGTTACTGTTGATGCCTTCTGGATGGACGAAACTGAAATTACAAACAATAAATATCGTCAGTTTGTTCATTATGTTAGGGACTCCATCATGCGTTATAAACTTGGAGATGCTCAAATTGATGGATTCTTTAAAGTAGATGAAAATGGGGACCCCTATGATCCACCAATAATTGATTGGGATACAAAAATTGATCCCAGAGAAAATCCTGAAATAACAGATATCCTCGAAGACATGTATTATCCTCCACAGGAGAGGTTTTTCGGGAAAAAAGAAATCGATACCAGAAAGCTTATTTATTCTTATTTCTGGATAGACCTTAGACAGGCAGCTCTAGGATCCAGCCGTTATAATAATAAAACAGAATCTTATGAAGGGGAGGTATATGATCAGGATGGACAAAGAATCCAAATTCAGGATAGGAGTTCATTTGTATTTCACAACGAGATAAATTGCTATCCTGATACTTTGGTATGGATTCGTGATTATACTTTTTCATATAATGAGCCCCAGGCAAACATGTATTTCTGGCATCCTTCATTTGATGATTACCCTGTTGTAGGAGTTACCTGGAAACAAGCATCTGCTTTCAGCATTTGGCGTACACAATATTTAAACTCATATCTTGCTCAACAAGGTGATGCTTTTGTTCAGGAATACAGACTCCCGCTTGAAGCCGAATGGGAATATGCTGCACGTGGAGGTCTTGATTTCTCCATGTATCCGTGGGGTGGCTTATACACAAGAAATGATGAGGGATGCTTTCTTGCCAATTTCAAACCCATGAGAGGAAGATATGTTGATGATGGTGCCCTTTATTCAAATAAAGTGGCCTCATATGATATGAATGAATTTGGCTTGTATGATATGGCAGGAAATGTTGCTGAATGGACATCAAGCTCTTATGATGAATCTTCCTATGTATTTACCCATGATATGAATCCAATTTATCAACACAATGCACGTCCGGATGATCCTGCAATTATGAAAAGAAAAGTAATTCGTGGTGGATCTTGGAAGGATATTGCATATTATCTTCAAACAAGTACACGAAGTTATGAATATCAGGATTCAGCAAAATCCTACATAGGATTTAGGAATGTTAGATCTATGTTGGGCTTGAGATAAAAATAAAATAAATAATTGATCTTAAAATAAATAATTAAACCTACACCTACTATGAATATTACTGAAATTGTACAAAGTAGCGGATGGAAAGCATTTATGGCTAAACTATACGGACTTGGAGCTTCCGTTGTCATTATTGGTGCTCTATTTAAAATTCAGCACTGGCCTTTTGCTGGACCAATGCTAACCATTGGACTTGGAACTGAAGCTATCATTTTCTTTTTCTCTGCATTTGAGCCTTTGCATGAAGAAGTAGACTGGACACTTGTGTATCCTGAGCTTGCAGGTTTATCAGATGATGAAGAACTGGAACAATATCACCGACCTGTTGGTGGGAGTTCTTCTGCTATTGAAAAATTTGATAGCCTTCTTGAAAATGCTCAGATTACACCAGATTTGTTCAGAAAGTTGGGTGATGGCTTAAAAAACCTCAACAGTACTACTGAAAATCTTACTGATATTTCAGATGCAGCGGTGGCCAGCAATAATTATGTAGACAACGTACAAAAAGCCGCCGATACAATTAACAGTCATACCGAATCATATGTTGAGTCAACACAGAATTTGAAAAGCTCGGTGGAGCGCTTATCTGATTCTTATGATAAAACTGCCAATCTGATTACTGAATCTGGTTCAAGCTATCAGCAATTATCTCAATCATTTACCAATATTGAAGATGGCAGCAAATCTTATGGTGATCATCTTGAAACTGTAAACAAAAACCTGGCTGCATTAAATGCTGTTTATGAACTTCAGCTCCAGGGAACTAATGAACATCTTAAGAGCACTGAAGCACTATATGCAGGATTACAAGACATGATGGAAGACTTGACCAGTTCGGCTGAAAACACAAAAAGATATAAACAAGAAGTAACAAAGCTTAGTGAAAATCTTTCTGCCCTAAATACAATTTATGGTAACATGCTTTCAGCAATGAATGTAATGAGCAAATAATTCAGTCTATCTAAATAAATAACTTATAGCTATGGCTCACGGAAAAGAAACTCCGAGACAAAAAATGATAGGAATGATGTATTTGGTGCTTACCGCATTGCTGGCACTTAATGTATCTAAAGAAGCCGTCGAAGCGTTCAAGAGGGTAGACGAGGGGCTGACAAAAACCACGGCCAATTTCATGCAAAAAAACAATATTGTTTATGCTGATTTTGAAGAAAAGGCCCTGGCCAACCCTGCAAAAGCCGGGCCCTGGGTAAAAGTTGCCCGTTCTGTACGGGAACGTTCTGATGAATTGTATGATTACATTCAATCCTTAAAAGTAGAGATCGTATCAGTAAAGGATGCCGAAGCAATTACGGATGGTAATATTGAAACGGAAATGATCAAAAACATTGACGATGCTAATGTTCCGTCTCAAATACTTATTGGTTCCAATAACAATGGAAAAGCATACGATTTGAAAGCTGCAATAATTGATTACCGGGAATTCCTGCTGGAACAAATTGGAGAAGGATATCCAAATGTTGCCACAAGCATTCAGAATAGTTTGCATACCGAAGATGTAAAGGAACAAAAAGAAATGGTATCCTGGGAATATCATAACTTCCATACTTTACCACTGATTGCTGTAGTTACTATTTTATCGAAAATGCAAAACGATGTACGAAACGCAGAAGCAGATGCCCTTGATTTCTTTTTTAGCCGAATTGGGGCAGCAGATATCAGGGTAAATAAACTTGTTCCTACAGTTATAGGTTCAAATCATATAACAAGTGGAAGTGATTATGAGGCAAAGGTATTTATTGCAGCAATGGACTCAACACAAAAGCCAAATATCCAGGTTGGTAAATATGAGACTATTACAGCTGCTAATGGCACTGTAGAATACAGAATGATCGGAAATGCTGAAACTCTTGCCATCGATGATAGGGGAATGGGGATATATAAAAGAAAAACATCTTCCTTGGGAGAAAAAAAATGGGGAGGTTTAATTAAAATTAATGCTCCGGATGGATCCACGATTAGTTATCCTTTTGAGGGCAGTTATATGGTTGCTGCTCCAAACGTAGTTGTTTCACCAACAGCTATGAATGTATTCTATGTTGGAGTTGAGAATCCGGTAAATATATCTGTGCCAGGAATTGGTGGCTCTCAAATTAGAGCTAGCATGACTAATGGTTCGATCACCCGTGGAAAAACAAAAAAATTCAGGGGTAACTGGATTGTTAAGCCAAGAAGGCCCGGAGTTCAAGCAAGGGTTACAGTTATTGCAAATGTTGGTGGACAAAATAAACCTATGGGTTCGGTAAACTTCCGTGTTAAATCATTGCCAGATCCTGTAGCTAAAGTTGCAGGTAGTAAAGGTGGCGATATTCCAAAAGCAACCCTTACTGCCCAAAGAGGAGTTATTGCTGAATTAGAAAGTTTTGATTTCGACCTTTCTTTCCGGGTTACCGGCTTTATAGTATCCATCACAGATAATAAAGGCTTTACTTATGATGAAGTGTCAAGCAGCAATTTGTTTACTTCTCAGCAAAAGAGACTACTAGATCGTTTGAAGCGAAATCAAACTATTTATATTAGTGAGATTAAAGCAGTAGGACCTGACGGGAAAACCAGGAAACTTGCTCCTATTGTTTTTAAAGCCAAGTAACTGAAAACTAAAGAATTTTAAACTCATGAAAAAGATTATATGCATATTTTCAGTCCTTTTTATTCTTACCGCCTTCTTCTCTCAAAAAGCTGAGGCACAAGAAAAATGGATCTATGAAAAACAAATTGGGCAAAGAGCACCAGCACCCTATCAAGCCGTTAGGGAAGCAGATGTAATGTGGGCAAAGAAAATTTGGAGGTTGGTGGACCTGAGAGAAAAAATGAATCATCCCCTGTATTATCCAACAACACCCCAGGGTGACTGGCATAGTTTAATTGACGTTATTCTAGGGGAAATTAAATCTGGCACAGTAAATGCTTACGATGCAGCGGAAGGAGATGATATGACCGTAGTAATAACCCAGGCTGATATAGATACAAAGTTTGGTGCTACAGTTGATACTATTGAGGTAGAAGATCCCAATAATCCGGGTATTTATTCTTTAGAAATTGTCAAAACTGAAGCCAGCTCTGCCGAAGTAAAACAATATATCATACAGGAAGTATGGTATTTCGATAATAAATTATCTGCATTGCAGGTAAGAATCGTAGGCCTGTGCCCAATTCGTATTTCTTACAACTCTGATTTAGAATCATATCAGAAAAGAAAGCTTTTCTGGATTTACTATCCTGACTTCAGAACCACTTTCGCCAATCATGAATCCTATAACAGGAATAATGATGCACATCGTATTTCCTACGACGACACTTTTCTTCAACGTCGCTTCGCAAGTTTTATACTTGCAGAATCAAATGTGTATGATAACCGAGACGTGACAGAATATGAAACAGGAAGAGGAGCCTTGCTTGAGTCAGAAAAGATCAAGGAAGCTATTTTCAATATGGAGCAAGATCTTTGGGAATATTAGATTTTCTGAATTTAATTATATAAAAAAACTCCCGATTTCCCGGGAGTTTTTTTATATAAACTCTTCTCCGGTCTGAACCTTTACATCATTTACAATCTGTTTAATCGATTGTTCTTCACTCTTTTTACAGATCAATAACACTCTCCCGGAATCAACTACAATATAATCTTTAAGGCCCTGAATAACTACCAGTTTCCCATCTGAAGCATTTACAATACAACCTTCAGAATCATAGCTCATAACAATATCTCCACTAATTGCATTTCCATTTTTATCTATATCCAGATGATCATATAGGGAGCTCCAGGTCCCAAGATCCGACCAGCCAAAATCAGCTGCAAGAACAAAAACATTATCGGCCTTTTCCATAATTCCATAATCAATAGAAATATTTCTTGATTCAGAGTAAACTGAATGAATAATTTCTGCTTCCCTGTTTGGCGCCAAACCAGTTTCCAAATCATTAAATAAGGTTGCCATTTCCCCCAGATGCTGATCAAGAGATTGTTCAATTGCTTTAAGTGACCACATAAATATTCCTGAATTCCAATAGAAATCACCACTCCTCAAAAACACTTTAGCCATTTCATAATCAGGCTTCTCTGTAAATGTTTTCACTTTCATTAAATCGGGAACATTCTTATCAACAATCCCTTTTATTCCTTGAATATAGCCATAACCGGTTTCCGGACGGCTGGGCTTAATGCCAAGGGTTAACAATGCATCTGTGCTACCTGCAAATTTTAAACCCTGTTTGATAACACGAATAAACTCTCCTTCATCCAAAATTAGATGATCAGAAGGAGCAACAATAATAATGGCGCTGGGATTTACCTGCTTAATCCTATAATTTGCATAAGCAATACATGGAGCCGTATTTTTCCTCATAGGCTCAAGCATGATTTGAAAATCAGTAAAATCAGGTAACTGATCTTTAATTATTTCTCCATACTCAAAATTGGAGACAATAAAAATATTTTCCCTTGGACAAACCTTAAGAAATCTTTTAACTGTTTGCTGTAATAAGGTTTTTTCGGTACCCAAAATATCTAAAAATTGCTTTGGCTTAGAAGTGCGACTCAAAGGCCAGAATCTACTCCCTATCCCCCCGGCCATAATAACGCAATAGCTATTCTTATCCATAAATCGGTTCTTGTTTTGATTGTAGTAAGTCAAAGATAAAAAAAAAAGCAAATTATCTCTTACCAATTTCAAAAGCCTATTTTATTGGATTATAGAATTTGTAAATAATTTGTAATTTTGTCATCAAGCCTAATAAAATGAACATTATCTACCAAATAGGCAAATACTTCATACTTCTTTCCAAAGTATTTGCTAAGCCAGAGAAGCGAAGTGTTTATTATAAACAAATTGTGAAGGAAATACATTCCCTGGGGCTCAATTCTATTGGGATTGTAATAATTATTTCAGCATTTATGGGTGCTGTAATTACCCTGCAAACAGCCTACAACATGGAAAATCCTTTACTTCCATTATACTTAATTGGATTGGGCTGCCGTGATTCAATGATACTTGAATTTTCTTCCACAATGATTGCTTTGATCCTGGCAGGAAAAGTTGGATCCAGTATTGCTTCCGAATTAGGAACCATGAGAGTTACAGAACAGATCGACGCCCTTGAAATAATGGGTGTAAATTCGGCCAGTTATTTAATTCTGCCCAAAATTATTGCTGCTGTATTTTTTAACCCTATTTTAACCACAATCAGCATTATTGTAGGTGTTTTTGGTGGATGGATTGCTGTACTGGCTACGGGTGTTGTTTCCTCTGAATATTTTATAATTGGTATTCAATATGCTTTTATCCCTTTTTATATTACCTATGCCATGGTTAAAACTGTTTTCTTTGCTTTCATTATTACATCTGTATCTTCATTTCATGGCTATTTTGTAAAGGGAGGGTCCATTGAAGTAGGAAAAGCCAGTACCAGGGCTGTTGTTTACAGCAGCATTGTTATTTTGTTGTTTAATGTAATTCTTACACAGCTTCTCCTGTCATGATCGAAACCAAAAATATTTCAAAGTCTTTGGGTAGGCTGAAAGTTCTGGATAACATTTCTGTAAAATTCGATCCGGGAAAAACGAATTTGGTTATTGGACAAAGCGGATCCGGGAAAACTGTTTTTCTTAAATGTTTAATCGGCCTATTTGATCCTGATGAAGGCAGTGTAATGTATGACGATGTAGTATTCAACAAACTTCCTTTTAAAGCAAAGAAAAAAATTCGTCAGAAGGTCGGTATGATGTTTCAGGGAGGAGCCCTTTTTGATTCAGCAACAGTAATTGAAAACATAATGTATCCCCTTGATATGTTTACCCAGCTGTCATTCCAGGAAAAAAAAGAACGAGCCAGGTTTTGTCTTGACAGGGTAGATATTAAAGATGCGGGTCATCTATTTCCTGCAGAAATCAGCGGGGGTATGCAAAAAAGAGTTGCTCTGGCACGTGCCATTGCGTTAAATCCCGATTATTTGTTTTGTGATGAACCCAACTCCGGGCTTGATCCTAAAACAGCCATATTAATTGATGCACTTATTAAAGAAATTACTAAAGAATTTAATATGACAACTGTCGTAAATACACACGACATGAATTCTGTAATGGAAATTGGGGAAAAGGTTGTTTTTATATACCAGGGCCGAAAATTATGGGAAGGATCAAATAAAGATATTCTTGATTCCAGTAATGAAGAACTCAACCAGTTTGTATTTGCAAATAATCTTGCAAAACAATTGAAAAAAATGAACCAGGATGTTTAATTAGAAGATGCTTCTTTTGCTATTTTAGCAAAATCATACTTTGGAATTTCTACATAAAATTCAGGGGTCTCAGACATTTTATCGTTTTCATTAAGTTCTTTTGAATAATACTCATAGCCCCCAAGCAATACTTTTATATCAGAATAACCCAGCTGCTTCAATAGCATCCAGGAGCCATTTGCCTCTGTCTGAGTATTCGCATATATCACAATCGTAATTTTATCTCTAACATACCTGTCAAATGTTTTCAAAGTTTCTTTAGACAAAAGCTCAGTTAAAGGTATGTTTATGGCATTAGCAACATGTCCTTTAATATATTCATAAGGATTCCTTATATCCACAAAAACAAAAGATAGATTATTCTCTTCCACATAATACTTTGCTTTTTCAGGCTTTAATTCTCCCTCTTTATTCAAAATGCTTTTTAAGACCTGGGCCGAGTTGTTTTTATAAGCATACTCGGGCTTGCTCATTGTAATCAAGCCAACAACTATTACTAATGAAAATAATATTAGTGCAAATGCTAAACGCCTGGGATTTTTTGCATGAAACATGATTTCTAAAAAATTAAGATTATAACTAACAGCCTCCTGCTACAACAGTTTTCTTTTTTCTGCGAATCCTGGGAACCGGATCTGCAACTACATCAGACTTAAGGCTTATGGAACCTCCTCCAAAATACTGACACGCACCTCTTCTAAAATCATATAAGGCAAACTCTTCTATAGGAGAAGAAGCTGATGGTTTTTGAGGCCTTAAAATTGTTTCTGTCCAGGTATTCAATCCTCCCCTCATTACATACAGATTTTCTAATTCATGTCTGGTGCAAACTACCCAAACCTGGTCGGCAGTAACATCAGAGTTTGAAAAGAAAACAACCTTCATCCCCTCTATATTTAAATAATCTATCCATTTAGAACATATTATTCCATTTGAATCCAGGAGTTCCTCCAATGGAATATTCATTGCCCTGGGAAGAGAAAAAGATCTATACTGACCAGATGATCGTGTATCTATAAGTAACAGTGTAGGATCAGATTCAATAATCAATCTTGCTACCTGGTCAGTAGTGACAAATCTGGATGGATTATTCATTTTATAAAATAGCTGTTCAGGAGAGATTTCTTTAGTATATAATTTTTCAGGAAGAAACAAAGCACCAACTCCCAAAGCAAATGTTAAAGCAATTAAAAAATAATATGTTTTATTCATCTGTATTGTGTATTAAGCTTCAATTTTATTAACTTTTTTCTGCACCAGTGAAACTGCAAAAAAGGCTATCAGGGTGGCTATTATGAATAGAAAAGCAAATAGCTCTCGTGAAATTCCAAAAGTATCCATAACTGTTACCGGACCCAGTTCCCCTCCATAATAAATACCTTCAATCAACGGAAATACAGCTGAAAAAATAAAGATTCCCAGGTATAGTCCGGCCGTAAAGAATACTGCATCAAGCTTTCCTATTGCTACTCCGGTAAAACTGGTTCCGGGGCAATATCCACCCATAATAAACCCCAAACCCATAATAACTCCTCCAACAATGACTGAAGTTAAAAATGTAGGTAATATAAATATTTTAGAAATATCTATCCAATTCATGTGGTCAAAATAAACTAAGCCAATCATTGCAACCATAACAGCTGTCATAAAAACTCTTAGAACAACAAAATCGTAACCATAAAATACACCGGCTAATCTTCTTGAGGAAGAAAAGCCACTTGCCTCAAGAATGTACCCAAATGCAACACCCAAAAGCAGGGCAATAACAAAATTCCATTCCGGGTTAATATAACCTTGACTAATTAGAGGTCCCATAATTTAAAATTTTCAATTATTAAAAGCTATTTCACAAACTGATAACTAAATCCATAATTTTCGGAAAAAATAAGCAAATAAATAGCCCGATCCGAAAATAAGCATCATAGCCAGAAACCCGGCTGTTGCCATAGTGGCCGTGCCACTTAAAGCTGCTCCACTGGTACAACCCCGCCCAAATTGTGATCCAATACCAAATAACATCCCTCCTAATGTTGCAAAAATAAGTCGTGTTTTTGGTGTAATTTTTGGAGAATGTTCAATCCTGAATTTTTTTACACGACCTGCAATAAGTCCTGAAAGGAAGGCACCCAGAAAAATCCCAATCGTTTCAAAAACCAACCAATTACTCATAGGGTGATGATCATCGCTTAAAAACTTGCTGTAGTAAGCCTGTTTTTCTGCATATGTAGGTGCAACCAGGTCTACTGCTGTTACTATTGAACTCTTTACGGCTCCGGTTGCCCCTAATCCTCTTCCTGTAATATACACCGTTAATAAGAGTAATAAGCCAAGCAGTACTCCTCCAAAGTAAGGGTTGAGATATTGCTTGCTTCTTTCTTCTAAATTCTTCATTTGTATATGATTATTTATTAAATAATTCTCAATATAAATAACGGGTTACCTGTCCGGCTTCAACCATGATAAGCCGAAACATAAGCCCTCCGAATATGATCAATCCTGCAGGAATGGCCACCGGAACTTTAAAGCCCCGGAGTTCCAAAATTTCAAGAATTGCCGGAAAAACCAAGCCCAAAAAGATCACAAAAACCCAGAATGAAACGGTAAATTCTCCCCCCAGAAATAAATAAGCAGCATTGATCTGAACTTCTGTAGAGGCAAGAAACCCCATAAACAAGTGAATAATAAAAAATAATTCTACTCCGATAAGTATCAGATCTATCTTGCTGAAAAGCATTCGTTCAGCATGATTTTTTGACATCCACATGATGGTTGCTGCTCCTGTGGAAAGTCCTGATGTAAGGAATAAAGGTCCTAATAAAGATGTATTCCAAAGAGGTCTGGCATTAAATGCAGATAATAAAATACCAGTATATATTCCCAGTATAACAGAAAGAAATATTAATGCCCATGCTATATGCTTTCTGAATTTAATGGCTAATTTCTCAAAATCATATAGAATTTTCAGCCTCCAATCCCAATTTGGGACCAATTCCCTAAGGAAACTGGCACTCCATATAAATGCAAGAGGAGTAATAAGCATAAGTGTCCAGGCACCCCATGACATTGGAGAGCTAATTCTGATGGTGGTATATAACTGCCAGAAATAAAGTTTGTTCTTCAGGTCAATAAATAAGAAAAATAAGCCTATAACCAATGCGGGTGCAGCAAGAAAGCTTGCCCACTTCACTGCTGTTGGCAATTCTTTCTCTTTACCGAGAATATAATACAAGCCGGCAAAAAACAACAAACCAGCTGCCAGCCCGCCAAGAAAAAGATATAAAGGGATAGGCCAATGCCATAAATGTAAATAGGGGTCAATCCCCGGATTCATTCTGCCGCTAATGATCAGTTCTTCGTTCATATTGTGATTTTTATTAGGTCTTAAATCAAATAGAAAATTTGTGGTTTAGTTCCTGCCTCGGGAGCAAGAGTTTTATATTTTCTTTTAGCAATCATTTTTGAAACATCACTGTTTGGATTATCAAGATCACCAAAATACATACATTTAGTAGGGCATACTGATACACAAGCAGGATCCTGTCCTTCTTTAACCCTATGCAAACAAAAAGTACATTTATCAACATGACCATCGGGGTGTGAATACCTGGCATCATAAGGGCATGATTGTATACAAGCTCCACAACCAATACACTTATTAGGTGTAACCAGTACAACTCCTCCCTCAACAATATGACTTGCTCCTGTTGGACAGCATCTTACACAAGGAGCATTATCACAATGATTACATCTTTCCGATCGGATTTCAATTTCAAGGCTTGGATAAGTGCCATCAACGGTTTCTGTTACCCAGTCTCTGCAGTAACCTACAGGCACATTATTTTCGGTTTGACAAGCAACCACACAATCACTGCAGCCTACGCATTTTTTTGTATCTATTGCCATGGCATATCTCATGATTTAACCTCCTTCCCAGCATTCATTATTGCTTGTTTTTCATTTAGATAAGGATTCCCCTTTGCTTTTTCAAGTTCCGTAGGCTCTTCCGTCAGGAAAGTCACAAAGTTACCTCTCATTCCTGTCCCTCCCATAATGGGATCAACCATAACATTAGTTATAAGCTTTTGATCACTCAATCCCCTGCCATACGATCTTTTTAATTTTTTGTTTGAATGGCCAAAACCATGAACTACATAAATACTGTCCCAGCGAATTCTTTCAGTAACCCTGACTTTACCAGGGAAATTTGAAACAATCCCATCTTGATTTTTTAGCCAAATTTCTTGTCCGTTCTTCAAATCCCATTCCTTAGCGATTTTAGGATTAACCCATATATTATTTTCTTCCATCAGGTCGAAAAGCAATGGGTTGTTTGTTGTTCTGCTGAATGAATGCATTGGGGCCCTTCCATAATTTAAGCGGTAATAGCCTCCTGGTGGTTCCGGGTGTGGAGTATAGCTGGGAAGTGGATCATACCCCTCATCCAGCATTGAAGTTGAATACAATTCAATCTTTCCTGTATTTGTATTAAATTCAATATTTTCCCCCTTATAATAATACAAATCGTCATATTCACGTTTGAATTTTTTTACTCCAATTTTTTTCATTTCCTCAAGTGAAGAATCCACCTGTTTTAATTGCCAATCCAACACTTCTGTGTAATCTTTATAATCAAAGTAAGCTCCTAAGCCTAGTTTCTCACCTAGCTCTTTCGCAATCCACCAACCGGGTTTAGAGTTATATTTCGGCTCAGCAGCAGGCATTCGTAAAGCAATAGTTGGAGTCCTGGTTCCTGAAGTTCTGATATCATCGTATCTTTCTAAATAGGTACATTCCGGTAAAATAACATCGGCGTAGCCTGTAATTTCCATTGGCATTGTATCAATAGCTACTAAAATATCCAGGTTTTGAATTGCCTTATAGGTCTGCTCCTGGTTTGGAAGAGTTTCTATTAAATTTGTTCCATATACCAACCACCCCTTAAAAGAACAATCGCGTTCAGTGGTCGGAACTGTTGCATCACAAATCCCTGAAGCCAATGCCAACTCTGCTAACTTAAACTTACCGGGAAATGCATCCCTCCATGATTTTGTGGGCTTGGGATACTTGGGTGATGGATATTTAGGAAGATGAATGCTTTCGGGAAGGAAAAAGCCACCTCTGCTACCCCAGGAACCTAAAAGAGCATTCAAAATAGCTATTGCCCTGGTTCTCTGTGTATCATCACCATACCAGGTAACATGACGCCCGGGATGAACAATAACCGCAGGAGAAGCTTTTGCCATTTCTTTCGCAGTTCTCCTGATCACATCGGGCTCAATGGTGGTAATCCCATATGCCCATTCCGGTGTCATTTGCTGAACATGCTGTTTGAGTTGTTTAAAACCATATGTGTTCTTTTCAATATATTCCTTGCTATACCACTCCTCCTTAATAATAACATGTATCCAGGCCAATAAAAGTGCCATATCGGTAGCAGGCTTAATGGCTAACCAGTATTTTGATTTACTGGCAGCCGTTGAATATCGGGGATCTACAGTAATAATAGTGGCTCCTTTATCAATTGCTTCCGACATTTCCTGAACCTGCCCGTTATGCATATTCTCACCCAGGTGAGAACCTATAAGAACCATGCATTCAGTATCTCTAATATCTGTGGGCTCCGGAGATCCAACGGCCGCACCAAATGTAGCTATGAAGCCAACTTCTCTGGGACCCCGGCATTGTGCATAAGAAGGAGCTGCAATACTCTCCGATCCGAATGCCTTTAGCAAATGTCCAAAATATTTTCCGCCGGATCCATGAGAGAATAAAGCCACACATTCCGGACCATATTCCTTTGCTATTCCCTGCATTTTTTTAGCAATAAAATCCAGGGCTTCATCCCAACTTACCTCTTCAAAAACCTGCTTGCCATTTACCTCTTTCCTCATCAAAGGAGTTTTTAAACGATCATCATCATTGTACATCCCAACTCCTCCGGTTCCCCGTGGACAAAGCCGTCCATTACAATGTGGATCATCATCATTCCCTATAATCTTAACCAGTTCACCTTTCTGATCTGTATAAGTCCATGCTGCACACTTCCAGAAGCAAATTTCACAATAAGTAGGATAACGATCTTGAACAATTGGCTTTTCCTCAAACTTTTTGAACAAACCCCCTCCCTCACTAGCATTGGCAATCTTAACAGAACTTAGCCCTATTGCAAGGCCTCCGGTTCCAACTGCGGAGATTTTAATAAAATCTCTTCTTGTTTTCATGTGTTTATAATTAATAATAATTCACACCCAATTTTTCAGCAAATAAACATATCTAAATTGCAAGCGAAAGTTGAAAGTATAGAAAAACAATATAATGCACATAACAAATAAAGCAATATCACATGCATTATTCCTACCTGTCTAATTATATGACTTTTAGGCTCTTAATTTATATTTAGACTAATGAAAGATTTATCATTACTAACAAAATGAAGATCTGATCATATTGTCATTTCTAAAAGCTACTCTTCCTTGTATGTTAGCATTTGTCATCTCGTCTGTGTAATGATTTAAATTTGCTAATTTTGATATGAATTTTAAGAAATGCATACAGAAAAAAAAATATCCAGAAATCGATTCTTCAAAATCCTTGGAAGCATTTTGATATTCCCATTTTTTTATGCCTGGATTGCTTCTGTGCAAAAACATAAAAAAATCCAAACCGGAAATAAAGAGCTGATTTACCCTCTTGATTTATCAGCCGGAGTTCATTTTGAAGACCAGGTAATCATAATCAAAGAGGCTGGAAAATTCACTATACTATCATCCAGGTGTACACACCTGGGATGCAAAATCAATAAATTTGAAAATAATCAATTAATTTGTCCCTGTCATGGGTCTGCATTTGATATTGAAGGTTTAAGTGTAAAAGGTCCTGCCGGAAAACCTCTTCAAAGACACAGTTATAGCATTGATTCAGAAAATAGAAAATTAATTGTTCATTTATCATAGATGAATAGCAGCAACTGGAGAAAAATAAAGAAAACTGTCTTTTTCGACTCCTATGGGATGATGTCAATAGGGTTTTTTCTAGTTTGTGTTTTTTCAGGAATCTTTTTGGCAATTCCTTATGATATTCATGATCCATATTCTTCTATAGGGAAATTACTTATCGCAAACCCCTGGGCCAGTTTTTTCAGGAATTTGCATTACTGGAGCGCCCAGTTTTTTCTAATATTTATCATTCTTCATGTTTGGGATTATCTTGGAAATTCTAAAAAGAAAAAACCGAAACCCGGAGTTTGGTTCAGGCTGGTTGTATCTCTGCTTTTTGTATTCTGGGTTATGCTATCAGGATTCATCCTTAAAGCAGATGCTGACAGTCTCCAGGCACGCAGGATACTGGAAACTCTTCTTTCCTCAATACCTGTTTTCGGAGATATTATATCTTTCAGTATCCTTGGTACTGAAAACGACTTCCAGGTTATTTATGTACACCACATAGCCACAACAAGTATTTTTATTGCTATTATAATTCTTGAACATGCCCATACCATTTGGGGGAAACTGAAAACCTTTATTATATCACTGATCCTTATTTCTTTTCTTTCCATTGTTTTTCAGGCCCCTCTTCACAATAATTTCGACCCCATAATGAAAGGGCCATGGTATTTCCTTGGATTACAAGAAATTTTACATTGGCTCAGTCATCCGGGAATTTCTCTTCTGTTGATCTTTAGTATATTAGTGATTATATATTTCTTGCCTTCTATTAAATCCAGGCCGGGATTTATATTAAGAAAAACTCTTCTTTATTCCTTTTACTTATACCTTATATTAACATTGATCGGAAATTTTTTCAGAGGAGAGGACTGGAAATGGATCTGGCCTTGGAATGACCTGTATAGTATTCAGATACAAACCCCGTTCAATCCTATTTTTATGGATTTGTATTCTGATTATGACAGTCTGAATTTAAGTGAAATCCCTGTAATACTAGGCAGAGAGGAAGCTTGTTTAATCTGCCATTCCGGAATAAAGGGGTTTTCGCCTGCTCATAACCCGGAAGCAATAGGTTGTGTTTCCTGTCATGGAGGAAATTCTTTTTCACTCAACAAAAAGCAGGCTCATAAAAACATGATCCTGATTCCGGGGAATAATCTCGATGCAGCCAGGAGTTGTGGTACAACAAATTGTCATCCGGATATTCCACAAAGAGTAAAATCCTCTCTTATGTCAACCCTGAGTGGAATGATCACGGTTGACCGTTATGTCTTCGGAGAAACCAACAGCCTGTCTGAAATCAGTCATGTTCAAGATTTAAAACAAACAGCAGCCGATAATCATCTTCGGGATCTTTGTGCCTCCTGCCACCTGGGAAATTCAAAAACCGAAACTGGTCCTGTCACTCAACTATCCCGGGGTGGAGGATGCAATGCCTGTCATTTAAACTATTCAAATAGTGCTTCTCAGGCACATAGAGAGTATCATTCATCGGGGAAAAAGGATTTTAAATTTACCAGCCATCCGGCTCTGTCAATTGAAGTGTCTGATGATCATTGTTTTGGCTGCCACAGCAGATCCGGCAGGATTTCCACAAGCTATGAAGGCTGGCATGAAACTCTACTGGATGAACATGATAGTCTTAATATACAAGGCTATCGGATTCTTGAAGATCACCGGGTTTTTACATTTGTGGAAGACGATATACATCACAGAAAAGGTCTTGCATGTATTGATTGTCATAATTCCAACGAATTAATGGGGGATGGTAAAATATACACACACAAAGAAGATCAGGTGCAGGTAAGTTGTGAAGACTGTCATCTCACAAAGCCTGCTAAAACTCTCAAGCCCGACAATTTTGACTCAGAAAACAGAAAAATTCTTGAACTCCGCCCTGTTACTGAAAGAATTTACAGGTATTTAACCACAATAAAAACAGGTAGCCCAATTGTAAATACTTTTATCAATAAACATGATTCCATAAAACTTACCGGAAAGATTTCCGGGAAAATTCATCCTGCTCTTGCTCCTGCAGATGTTTGCACACGGGGAAATGCCCATGATGACCTCACTTGTAGTGCATGCCATACTTCCTGGGCTCCACGTTGCCTGGGATGCCATACAGATTATGAGCCGCATACACCAGGATATGATATCTATGCAAATAAGTTTACCAGGGGATCCTGGATTGAATATGCCGGTAAATATCTGGCTATTCCTCCCAGCCTGGGAGTAGAATTTCCTTCTCGTGGAAAAGAAAATTCTGAAAGAAAAATTAAGACTGCTGTTCCGGGAATGATTATGACTCTTGACAAAAGCAGCTATAACAAATATTCTGATCCGGAAGCATATCGTTTTCTCCGTTTATTTGCTCCTGCTGAGGCTCACACTATTCAGGCAGAAGGAAGAAGTTGCAAATCGTGTCATAATGATCCGGTTGCTCTGGGATATGGTGAAGGAAAATTGAATTTTAATCTAAATACCCGAAAATGGAGTTTCATTCCCAGGTATCAGTTAAATAAATATGATCGTTTGCCGGAAGATGCATGGATTGGTTTCTTGAGAGAAGAAAAGGGGAATCTGTCTACCAGGGATAATTTCAGGCCTTTTAGCCTTGAAGAACAAAAAAGGATCCTTACTGTAGGAAGTTGCCTGAACTGCCATGACGAAAATTCAGATATTATGATGCAAGGTCTTGATGATTTTCAATGGCTTGTTGATCATTTAAATTCTGAATGTAAGATGCCTGAATGGTAGTAGAAGAAGGCTGAAGCTCCCACCTACGCCAAGGCTACGGTGGACAAAGAAGGCTAAGGCTAAGGCTAAGGAAAGAAAAAAATCACAGAGTTTTAAAGGCATCAACTCGTCAGACCACTTGGAGTGGTCAGACGAGTAATCAAAGGACACTAACTTCAAGTCATCCCGAACTCCTGCCTCACCGGCAGGTGTTTCGGGATCTATTTATTATTAACTACCTGGAGTATCGCTCTACAGACAATCTATTTCAATTTTGGATACTTCAAGATACTTTGCATTTCCAATGGCCCAGGTGCTAAAAAAAAGAAAAGGTGAGACTTGCACCTCACCTTTTCTAACAAAACAGCTTGATTTATTTAACCACCTGATTGGCAGAAGCTGACTGCCAACCGATAAAGGCC
>JAYEGO010000429.1:0-9938 GCA_034659155.1 Bacteroidota bacterium
GATACTGGGGCCTTCAGGTAAAAACATTTATCCTGAAGAAATTGAATCCCTTATCAATACCAGATATCTTATACTTGAATCAATAGTTATTGAAAAGGATAAAAAACTTATTGCACTTATTTGTCCTGATACGGATAAAATGAAGACCAAAGGAGTTCAACAGGATGAATTAAATGTGGTTTTTGAAAAATACCGTAAAAAAATTAATAAACGACTTCCTGATCATGTGAACATATCTAAATTTGAGTTGCATGTAGAAGAATTTGAGAAAACACCGAAGAAAAGCATCAAACGATTCAAATACCAATAATCCTTAAATTGCGCAAGTTTTATCAGTCTGCTATTTCATGGATTTTATAAAAGCATCTATCAAAAAGAATAATTACTTTCTGATTTTGGTTTTTACTTCTATATTTCTCGTAAACTGGTCGTGTTCATATGCACAGCTTAACATCAGGAATTATATAGAAATAGGAAAACGGAGTTTGTTTCAGGGAGACAACGAAGAGGCTATACGTAGGTTTAATGCTGTTGTGAAAGTAAATCCGGATCTTTATCAACCATATTTTTTCAGGGGGGTTGCCAAGTTTAACCTCAAAGATTATATTGGAGCAAGAACCGATTTTTCTGTTTCCATTGAGCTTCATCCATACTTTACACACGCTTACCATTATCGGGGAATCGCCCAGGAACGATTAAATAATTACAACTCTGCACTTCAGGATTACAACTCTGCCATTGAAATTGATCCTGTAAATCCTGACATATATTCAAGCAGGGGCTTTACCAGAATACTTCTTACCGATACACTTGGGGCCCTGGAGGATTTCAATGAAGCAATTCTAATAGATCCACATAATTACCAGGCATATTTGAGCAGGAGCATGGTATGGTCAATGATGGAAAAATATAATCTTGCGTTGGAAGATTGCAAAAAGGCAATTAGTATAGATAAATATAACATAGGATCATTTTACAGAAGGGGGTTGATTTATTACTATATGGAGGACTTTACAAATGCCCGGGATGATTTTAATTTTATCATTCAGGTAGATTCAATAAATTCCAGGGCATTTTATTACAGAGCCCTTACCAGGTATAAGCAAAATGATCTCAAAGGGGCTATGGCAGATTATGACAAAGTGCTTGAAATTGACCCTTTAAATGCCCTTACTTTTTATAACCGGGCTATTCTGCGGACCCAGGTTGGAGATAATCAGGGAGCCATATTTGATTACGACCATGTTGTTGACCTAAATCCGAATAATATATTTGCATATTACAATCGGGGAGGGGCAAAACTTACTACAGGAGACCTGTACGGTGCAATTGCAGATTTTACAAAAGTAATAGAATTGTATCCGGGATTTACCCAGGCATATTTTAACCGCTCAATTGCGAAAAGCAAACTTTATGATTTTGCCGGAGCACAAAAGGATAGACTGCTGGCCGAAAAAATCTCAAATGACAGCTTGTTTCTGAAAGATCTGGCACAAATTGATTCTACATATTTCGATGAAATAATTGAGCTAAAAGCAAACTTTGATAATGGAAATATAGCTACAGGAAAAACTTCTTCAATGAGCTCCAGCATTAAAATGAAGTCAGTTTATATTATTTCAGTTGTTGAGGAAAACTACAGGAACCCTATCTTTGAGCCGGATATACAAAAGATGAACATAAGTTTAGATAGGGTATTTCTCCTTGGGTTTGTACGTACGGATAATTTGACCGGAGAACAAAAATATGATTTTAACAAAAAGCTTGAAGAATTAAGTTTAAAACAAGATACATATTTAACAGATTTTTTAGAAGGTATTTTATCTGGGAATAAGCACGATTTTAATTCTGCATTTGATAAAATGAATGAAGCTCTTGTTAAAAGCCCTGACAATTATTTAATTCATTTTAATATTGGAGGCTTAAAATTTCAACTTACAGAGTTATTAAATACCATGGAAGTACAAAATGACTTTTTGTTAATTGCTGACCGGAAAAGCCAGAAAGTTCAGACTGAAAATGTGTCCCCATCACGGTATTTTGACATAATTCAACAATACGACAGGGTGTTGGTATTGAAGCCGGGTTTTTCACCTGCTTATTATAACCGGGCATATATTAAAAGTCTTGTAAATGACCTTCCGGGGGCAATTTATGATTATGGCCAGGCCATTTCGTTGAACAAAGAATTTCGGGAAGCTTACTACAACAGGGGGCTTATAAATATATATTTAAATGAAACAGAAAGGGGCTGTCAGGATCTAAGCAAGGCAGGAGAGCTTGGGCTAAGAGAAGCCTATTATGCTATTAGTAAATATTGCAGGTGATTTATAAAATCTACCGCATAAACAGTATACCTTGTAGTTAGTTGTGCCTGGTCGTCTAAATATACTTATGAACAAGGCCTTGTTTATAATATTAATATTCAGTCCCGACGAACAAGCTGCCGGACAAAAAACAACTGGTTTCTTCGCCATTAAATTACAGGGCAAAGCTTCGTATTGTTTACAAACAGGTTCTATTTAACATAATATTCTGAGAAGAATGTAGATATTTATTGATTTACTCTCCGGGATAGATATATAAATCCAGTATCTTTACAGAAATGAGGCAAACGGAAAAATATTGCATAATTGTTGCCGGAGGTAAAGGAACACGAATGGCTTCAAAAGTTCCGAAGCAGTTACTTCTCTTATCAGGCAAGCCTGTTTTATTTTGGAGCATTTTGGCTTTTCAGTCCTATGATCCTTCAATAAATATAATTCTTGTTTTGCCTGAGGAGTATATTTCAGGCTGGAATAAAATATCCAAAAAATATAATTTACCTGGCTCAATAAAGATTGTTCTGAGAGGGGAATCAAGATATCATTCGGTAAAAAATGCAGTTAAAAAACTTCCTGATAATGGTCTTGTTGCGATTCATGATGGGGTTAGACCCCTTGTTTGCCAAAAATTAATTAGGCGTTGCTTTGACCTGGCTGACGAAAAGGGGAATGCAATTCCTTATATTCCTATACAGGATACCATGCGGCAACTGGTAGACAGTAAAAATATTTCTGTAGATCGAAATAAATATGTGCGTATTCAAACTCCCCAGGTGATGGATATTAAAATCTTAAAGAAAGCTTTTAGCCAACCCTGGCATAAGGATTTTACAGATGAATCCAGAATGCTTGAAAGTATAGGGGTTCCTATATTCTTGATTGAAGGAGACGAAAAGAATATCAAAATCACAAAACAAAACGACTTACAGCTTGCCCGGTATTATATGGCCCAAAGAATTGAAAAAAAAGCATAATTTGCTCTTTCCCTGCAATATAATGCAAACACAACTCAAATAATAATGCTATACTCTTTCTCAAAAATAGTGAAAGTTTATAGTTATTTCTGAACAAAGTAGTACAAAGCCTAACTAATCAAAGCATACTTTTTAGCCAATTTAATAGCTTCAATAGAATTTGTCACATTTAATTTTTCTAAAATTTTTTGTCGATGTGTATTTACAGTATGAACACTTATAAACAAATTATCGGCAATCTCTTTACTAATTAACCCGTCTGAAATTAACCCGAGTATTTCTTTTTCTCGTTTAGATAAATTAATTTCATTGCTTGTTTGCGGGAAATGAAACAACTCTCCTGTTTTAAAGTTTATTACTTTGTTTTGTAAAGGCAAAGATATATCTTGATTGGGAGATAGGTCCATAACACATAAACCCAACCAAATATTTCCATATTTATCCAACTCTAAAGCCTGAAATTGTTCAATAACCCGAATGTAATTATCTTCTCCGTTTTTTATTCGGTAATCATTAATCAACTTATAATTTTTTCTTTCTTCCAGAGGTAAAGTAAAAGCAACCTTAAGAAAATAGCTAGCTATTTTCATTGCATCAAGAGCATCATTAGGATGAACTTTCTTATCAAAATATTCATTTCCTTCTTCATGTGCCTGGTTTATACTAAAACCAAAAATTGTTTCAAACCTCGGTGATAAATAAATATGTTTATGCTGATATAAATCAAAAATGGAAATAGCGCTATTTTCAATGACATTCAACTTTTCCAAAAACTCTATATGTTTATCCAGTATAGAGTAATCTAAGTCATCCGGAATAAAACATTGACTATTAAGTGTTTTATAATACTCTGCAAGATTTTTTTCTATCTCGGAAGCCATAAAATAATGATTTATCAGTATTGATATGCCTCTTTCAGGGATTTATCTTCGTAAAGTTACGAAATATACATCCCCATGGGGAAAAGCTTTTTACTTATTTTGTTATCAGTTATTTTGAATTTAAGCAATTTCGCTTATTCACAAAATCCTGTACAAGCAATTAAAGGAAAAGTTTTTGACAGTGAAACTCAGATCGGCTTGCCCGGAGCTACTGTTGTTATTGTAGATTCGCAACCACTTACAGGAACCTCAACTGATGTTGAGGGTTTTTTCAAACTTGAAAATGTTTCTGTTGGAAGAGTAACCCTTAAAATTAGTTTTCTTGGATATGAAAGCAGGCATATTTCTAGCCTGCTTGTGGGTTCGGGGAAAGAAATTGTTTTAAATATCCCGCTAAAGGAATCCTTTAGTGCTTTATCAGAAGTTGTTGTAAGACCTGATATTGAAAAGGATAAAGCAATAAACAATATGGCGACCCTGTCGGCAAGAACATTTTCTGTTGAAGAAGCACAGCGTTATGCAGGCGGCCTTGATGACCCGTCACGACTGGCAAGTTCACTCGCAGGTGTTACCCCAAGCACAGTTGAAAATAATGAGATCGTAATTAGAGGAAATGCAGCCAAAGGTATCTTGTGGAGAATAGACGGTGTTGAAGTACCGGCACCAAACCATTTGGCAGGATTGTTTTCAGGAGGAGGTGTAAATATGATGTTCAGTACAAATATGCTGGCTAATTCTGATTTCTTTACGGGTGCTTTTCCCGCAGAATACGGAAATGCCCTATCAGGAGTATTTGATCTTAAGTTAAGAACAGGGAATTACGATAAGAGAGAAACAACACTTCAATTTGGCTCTTCCGGTATAGAACTTGCAACTGAAGGGCCTTTTAAAAATGGGAAAAGAGCATCCTATCTTATTAATTACAGGTATTCAACCTTTGGCATTTTAGAGAATTTATTACCACAGGTTACAGGGTTACCGGTCTCATCAGACATGTCTGTAAAAATGAATTTTCCAACCAAAAAGGCCGGAGTTTTTTCTTTATGGAGTATCAATGGTAAGGGCAAAATCACATTTGACCCGAAAACCGACTCTACGGAATGGAAAACCAATTACGATAATTATCAATACGATATACATTACGACCTTACAGCATCAGGGCTTAATCACAGAAAAATAATCGGTAAAAAATCATATCTCTTTTCATCAGTATCGTATTCTGCAACCCGGTACACTTACCAATCTACATATCTAAGACAAAATCTAACTTTCATACCTGTTACCGACCAAAATGAAGTTAATTCGGGATTAAGCCTTTATAGTTACCTGAATCATAAATTCAATAGCAGACATACAAATAAAACAGGGATAACAATAAAACGCATTGCATACAATTACAATGTACAGGCGAATTCCAATGTCGCCCTTAGTGATAGTATGAACTATTTTGTTGACAGCAAAGGAGCAACATCATCATTTCAGTTTTATTCTCAATCAAAATATTATCTAAAAGAAAATTTGGTTATAAATGCTGGTTTGCATTTGTATTATTTTAACCTGAACAATGATTATTCAATTGAGCCTAGATTAGGAATAAAATGGGATTTCAAACCAACCCAATCTTTGAGTTTTGCTTATGGTAAACATAGCAGGCCCGAACCTTTGCGAACTTATTTGATGGAGGTGCCAACACCTAATGGCTGGAGCAAACTCAATAAGAATCTTAGCATTACAAAAGCACATCATTTTGTGTTGGCTTACGATTGGAATCTAAACAGTTTCACTCATTTGAAAATAGAGCCTTATTATCAAATATTATATGATGTACCTGTAATTCCTGATAGTTCCTTTTCTATGATAAATTACAAAAACGATATGTTTTTCAGTTCAAAACTAACAAACAACGGAACAGGAAGAAATGTTGGAGTTGATGTTACTTTTGAACATTTTTTGAAAGATGGGTTTTATTATCTTTTTACTACTTCTGTTTTTGATTCAAAATACAAGGGTGGTGATGGCGTTGAAAGAAATACCCGATACAACCAAAACTATGTCTTAAATTTGCTTATGGGAAAAGAATGGCAAGTAAGAAAATACAACATCTTCAGCTTAAATGGCAAATTTACATTATTAGGTGGACAAAGATACGCTCCGGTAGATGAAACCAAATCAATTCAGTATCAGTTTGTAGTTTATGACAATTCTAAAATATACCAGGAACAAGCACCTACAAACTATTATCTTGATCTCTCTATTAACTATAGGATAAACAAAGCGAAATACAGTCATACAATTATATTTCAAATAAAAAATTTGCTGATGCAAAAGGAATTTCTTGGACACGCATATAATTACGAAACAAGCTCGGTAGAACCTTATGAACTTGCAATTATGTATCCATATTTGTGCTATAAATTTGAGTTTTAGGATATAAGGTGTAATGAAACAATCAGCACACAACAAAATAACCCCGAACCATTTTTTCAAAGTATACTACTTGAATTTTTGTTAAAAAATTAAAAGTATTTGGTGAATTGTAAAATTCTTATAAACTTTGGAAACTTTTTACCCAATAAGCGTTTTCTCGGTTTTATGAAATTGTATTTGCCCCTATGGACATAAAGTTAAAAAATCTGCTAAAAAAAGTAAATGACCTTTATTCCAGGTATGGTATAAGAAGTGTTACTATGGATGATGTTTCACGGGAATTGGGAATATCTAAGAAAACCCTGTATCAATATGTAAAGGACAAAGAAGACCTGGTTGATAAAGTGATGATGTATGAATTCTCAATTAAAAGAAGTTTTGTGGAGCAAGGAAATTCACGAAATGCCATTGAAGATCTTTTCTTCTTAAACAATATGATCAACAGGTTTATAAAAGAATCCAATCCTTCAAAAATGTATGATTTGAAGAAATATCATCCTGCAGTTTTTGAAAAGATGGCAAAACTTAAAAAGGAAAGAACCATGACTTCGATGATACAGAATTATAAGAAGGGGAAGGCCGAAGGTCTGTATCGCAAAGAAATGGATGAGGAAATTCTGGCCAAAATGTACATTTTAAGAATGGAAAGTGTTTCTCATGATGATGTGGTAAGCATTTCAGAATTTACCTCTCCTAAATTTATTTATGAAGTATTCATATATCATATTAGGGGAATAGCTAGCAAAAAGGGAATTGAATTTCTTGAAAACAATTTAGACAAAATTCTACCTGGGAAATAAAAAATCATAGAATGAAACACAAATTCTTAAAAAACAGCATCATAGTAATGATTTGGACTACAGGCCTGTTTGCGCACGGACAGGAACAAATACTCAATAGGACATTTAGCTTAAAAGAAGCACAGGAATTTGCCATTGAAAACAATTTAAACATTAGCAATGCCAGGCTGGATGTAGAACATGCTCAGAATTTGATTTGGGAAAATACAGCAATAGGGCTTCCCCAGGTGAATAGTAGCATTAATTATAACAACAATCTTAATTTGACTACATCATTACTCCCGGCAGAAATTTTTGGGGGCACTCCTGGTGAAATGATCGAAGTACAATTTGGCACTCAACACAATGCAACGGCATCAATTTCTGCCAGTCAGTTAATTTTTAGTGGCCCATATATAGTTGGGCTTCAAGCTGCGAATATTTTTAAAAAATCAACAGAGCAAAACCTGGTTAAGAAAGAAATCGAAATAAAAGAACTAATAGCCCTGAACTATTACCTGGTTCTTCTTGCAGAAGATAGTTATATTACTATTGACAGTAATGTTCAAAACCTAAAAAAAACACTTTATGAAACACAAAAAATGTATGAAAGTGGTTTTGTTGAGGAAACAGAGGTAGATCAAATCAGAGTTTCATTAATTTCTCTTGAAAATTCTCTCAGATCTGCCCGAACACAAATTGAAGTCGCTTATAAATTATTAAAATACCAACTTGGGATTGATTTAAGAACAGAGATCAAATTGTCTGAAAGCTTAAATGGTATCATTCAGAAAATTAACCTGGAACAAACCCTTGTAGGTCCTTTTATTGTTAACAATCACATAGATTATCAATTATTGCAAACTCAAGAAGAACTGGCTCAGCTGCAACTTAAACGTATGAAATCAGAATATTTACCAAGTCTGAATGCGATTTATAATAATAATTGGTCTGCGATGAGGAATCAATTTGATTTTTTTGATTCCGATGAAACATGGTACTATAGTTCTATGCTTGGATTTACCTTGAATATTCCAATTTTTTCAAGTGGGAGTAGAAAAGCCCGTGTCAGTGAAAAAAGAATTGAATATGAAAAAGCAGGGAACCTGAAGAAAATGACGGAAGATGGCCTGGTGTTAGAGAATCAACAGGCAAGATCAGATTTTGTTTCTGCATATGAAAAATATTTAAGTGAAAAAGAAAACGTGGCCCTATCGAACAAAATATTGGAAAGAACCCGAATCAAAGTTCAGGAAGGATTTGCTTCAAGCCTTGACTTTACACAAATAAACAATCAATATCTTGCAACTGAATCAAACTATTTTTCGGCTATGGTTCAGCTCTTAAATGCAAAAATCAGGCTTGATAAGGCAATGAACAGATTATAAAAAAACGATACATCAAAGAATAAAACGAACATGAAAAAATTTGGAATACTATTAGCAATTTCAATACTTGCCGCATGCGGGAATATTCAAAATGAAGAAAACCCGAACAAAAAAAATGTTTTCAACGAATCTCTTCCATCAGAAAACCGGGGAATAGCCGTAAGGCTTGTAACCATTATTCCACAAAAATTTCAGCATTTTATTGAAATTAATGGGTCAGTACGGGCAGAGAAAGATGCCATTATAAGTCCGGAAACCAGCGGACAGATAAAAAGAATATATGTTATAGAAGGACAAAATGTGAAAAAAGGAAAATTGATTGTTTCTCTAAATACAAGCATTATCCAGAGCAATATCAATGAAGTTAAAACCAGCCTGAAGCTTGCAAACTTAAGCTATGAAAAACAGGCTGAACTCTGGAAAGAAAATATTGGCACAGAGATGCAATATCTTCAGGCCAAAAATAATAAAGAGGCACTTGAGGGAAAATTAAAAACATTACAGGCGCAGTTTGAAATGGCAAACATTAAAGCACCTTTTGATGGAGTAGTGGATAAAATTTTTGCAAAAGAAGGTGAACTCGCTACTCCTGGTGTACGTATTGCACATATCATAAACATTTCGCAATTAAAAATTTATGGATCGGTTTCTGAAACATTTTTACCGAACATTCATAAAGGAGCAAGTGTGTTTCTAAGTTTTCCGGTTTATCCTGGTTATACAGAAAAAGCCGAGATTTATCGAAAAAGCGAAGTGATCAACGAAAAAAGTCGAACATTTACAATAGAAATTAAGCTTGATAATAAAGAAAGCAAACTAAAACCCAATATGATTTCTAAAATCAAGCTGAATGATTTTACCACGGAAAATGCTATTGTGGTACCATCCCAAATTATTAAGCAGGATTATGAAGGCTCGTTTCTTTATATAGTAGAAAAGAATGGAGATAGGCTGGTTGCCAGGAAAAAGTATGTGAAAATGGGGATTACTTATGAAAACAATACAATGATCCTGGAAGGCCTTGTTGAAAACGATAAAATAATTGTAGTTGGCTACAACATGGTTTCCTCAGGAGCCCATATTTATGTTGCATCGTAATGTTATTAAATATATGAATTCATGAATCAAGAGAATAATAAAGAAAAGGTGGAAAGAGAATTTAAAA